>NZ_JBDJOB010000010.1:0-139472 GCF_039674705.1 Stenotrophomonas sp. TWI169
GTATTCCCGCCCACCGGGCCCCCCCCGGGGGGGGGGTTGTTTACGGTTTTGTTTGTTTTGGGCCGGGGGGGGGGGGGTGCGCGGGACACGCCGTAAACCCGTCCCTGGGGGCTCGATGGCGCCATCCATGGCGCCAACGGTCCTGCGAACCCACCCCGCCCGGCCCCTGACAGTTCTTCGGGCACGTTCACCCACGGAAAAGAAAAAGAAGATCGAAAGCAAAAGCAGCCTGGCCGGCTGCATTTTGTAGAGCCGAGCCCACGCTCGGCTGCTTTCAGGTCAGTCAACGAAGCCGAGCGCAGGCTCGGCTCTACAAGGGCGGTCGGGTTGGGGTCGCGGGGGTGTCCGCGGCATGGATGCCGCGGCCAAGCCCCCAGGGAACGGTTCACGGCGTCCATTGCCGCCCACGAGGGGCTGTGCCGTTGGCTGCAGACTACGGCCACCAGCCGTGCCCGAACCGGGCGTAATGATCCGCCGCCCGCTCGAACGGGTTGCGCGCACTCACCCCACCGCACAACAGGTACACCGGCAGGTACAACGGCCCCAGCACCATGTACTGGTAGACGTGCGCGCGCTCATGGTCGTCCAGCCGGATCAGCGGCTCCGCCCCCCACCCCGCCTGATGCGCATAGGTCCGGCACGGCATGGCCAGATCATGGCCGGTATGCAGGATCACGTTGCCCAGCGTGATCGCGCCGCCGGGCCCCCACGGCCAGCGATCGAACACCAGCGCGCACTCCCGACCGCTCCAGCGCACCGTCGCACCGCCCAGCAGCCCGGCCAGGCCTCCGACCAGGCCGATCAGCGAATTGGGGACGGTCCAGGCTGCACCCAGCACCTGCAAGGCACGCAGCCAGATCGGCCGGACCATGGCAGGACGGTTCAATCGGCCTCGTTGGGAATCAGCAGCCACAGGATCAGATAGACCAGGATGCCGGGAAATGCCGCCGATGCCAGCGACACCAGTACGAAGACCACCCGCAGCAGCGTGGAATTCCAGCCGAAGCGATGCGCGATGCCGCCCATCACCCCGGCTATCATCCGGTCGTTCAGCGAGCGCGACAACGTGCGGGGCGTGGTACTCATGGCGGATCCTCCTGGCAGTGCATAAAGCAGTCGAACAGGACTCGACTCTACACCGCCCCCCTGTCTACGGCGTGCGTTGGCGCAGCGCCTGCAGCCGGGCGCTGAACCATGCGGCCGACGCCTGCTCCGGTTGCCCGGGGCACTGGATGCGGTAGGCCTTGCCGCTCATGCTGCTCTGGGTGGCCGCGCGTTCGATGAACTGCTCGGCGCTGTCCACCAGGTCCTTCTTCAGCAGGTAGTCGTACTTGCGCTGCAGGTGCGCGCGCGCACTGCTGCCGTCGTACCAGCGGCCGTTGCGCTGGAAACGGCACTGGGAGCCGTCCAGGCTGGAGATCAGCTGCGCGATTTCGCCGCGCGCTACGGGGCCCGGGGCCGCAGGGGCCCATGCAGGGGTCAGCAGCAGCGCTGCAACCAGCAGTGATTTGTGCGACAGCATCCTTGGCTCCAGCCCGTCCAGAGCGCCTGAGACTAGCCCTTCCCGTCCCGGGCCTTCAACCAGCCATCAATCGTAGCTGGCACTTCGCGCTGCGCCCGTCCGGACACGTAGATTCCAATATGCCCCCCGCGGAAACTGGACTCGGTGTAGTCCTCCGTGCCCAGGCGCCCCCGCATCGCGCGCGACGCATCCGGTGGCACCAGATGGTCTTGCTCGGCATAGATGTTCAGCACGGGCAGGGTCACCTGCGACAGATCCACGGCTTCCTCGCCGATCCGCACCGTACCGTTCACCAGCGCGTTGTCCTGGTAGAACTGCTTGATGAAGTCGCGGAACGCCTCGCCCGCCAGATCCGGCGAGTCGAAGATCCATTTCTCCATGCGCAGGAAATCCTCCAGCGCGGCCTTGTCATCGAGGATGTCCAGCAGGCCCACGTACTTCTGCACGTTCAGGCGGAACGGCTTGAGCATCAGGTAACTGGCATTCATCAGGTCGGCCGGGATGTTGCCCAGCGTGTCCACCAGCAGGTCCACATCCACCTGCCGCGCCCAGTGCGAGAGCATGTTGTCGGCGGTGTGGAAATCAACGGGCGTCACCATGGTGATCAGCTTGCCCAGCTTCTGCCGGCGCAGCGCCGCATAGCACAGCGCGAACACACCGCCCTGGCAGATGCCGAGCAGGTCCACCGGGCCGCCGCTGCGCGCGCGCAGGGCATCCACCGCGCCCTCGATGTAGCGCAGCAGGTAGTCCTCCAGCGTCTGGAACCGTTCGGATCGATCCGGGTAGCCCCAGTCCAGCACGTACACGTCCTGCCCCAGTGCCAGCAGCTTCTGCACCAGCGAGCGATCGGCCTGCAGGTCAACCATGTAGGGGCGGTTGACCAGTGCGTAGACGATCAGCAGCGGCGTCCGCCGGATCGGTGCCTGTTCGCCGACGAAGCGATAGAGCACCACCTTGCCATCACGCCAGACTTCCTCGCGGGCGGTCACCCCGTAATCGACATCTTCCACCTGTGGCAGCAGCTTCAGCCCTTCCATCAGCTTGCGCTGCATGGCCAGGGTCTCCTGCATCAGGTCATCGGCATTGAAGCCCAGAGGTCCCTTCATCGGTCATGTTTTCCGCGAGGAAGTACGGGATGTCGCCTTCCTGGCTGGCGCACGCTTTGCAGCAGCCTTCTTGACTGCAGCCTTCTTGACTGCCGCCTTCGGCGTTGGCGCCGCCTTCTTCGCGGCCGCCCTGCGAGTGCCAGGCTTCACCCTGGCCGGGGCCGGCTGTGCGGCCGGATCCACCGTCGCCGTACCCGCCAGCACCGTCACCTGCGCCTGCAGGCGACGCAGGCTGCGCTCCAGCTCGGCAATGCGACGGTGCGCGGCATCCATTTCGGAACGGGTCGGCAGGCCGATCCGCTCGCTTACCTGCTCCACTTCGCGCTGCAACCCAGCGCGCAGGCGCATCTGTGCGTTGCCGAGGTCGGCATAGACCTGCTGGAACGGCTCGGACAGGGCCACCTTGGCGTAAGCCTCTTCGGCCGCCTCGATCCACAGGTCGAACATCGCACGCGCGCTGGTCAACTGGCTGCCGGGCTGCTCATGCTGGGCCAGCCGCTGCTCGAACAGCTCGAAGGCCTCGTCCAGCGCCTGCCGGATCTGTTCGACATAGGCGCGTGACTGCTGCTGGTAATCCTCCTGCGCGCGCAGCAGGGCCTGCCAGCGCGCCTGGTATTCACGGCCGGGACCGAAGGCGGGGCTCTGCAGCCACGGGCCCGCCTGCAGCTGCCATTGCTGCAGCCAGTTGGCGAACTCCGGCAACGAACCGCCGGCCTGGGTGCTGCCGCGCGCGCCCTGCAGCATCCATTGCAGCAGGCCATCCCCCTGGCCCTGCACTGCCTCGCGCCAGGCCTGTGCCACTTCTGCGCTGCTGGCGTCGCGTCCGGCGAAGCGGCTGGCGACCTCCTGCATCGTGCCGTACCAGCTGCCCGCCTGCTCGCGGAACCGGCGCACCGCGTCCTCCGGCGCTCCCGGCCCCTGCTCGGGCAGCATCTGGCTCCAGCCGTCAAACAGTCGCTGCCAGTTGCCGGCATCGCCGCTGCCCGGCGCACCGGCGGCGGAGGCATGGCGCAGGGCATCGCCCCAAGCCCCGAAATACTGCCGGGCCAGAGTCTCGAAATCGCTGCTGCCGGCGTCATGGGCCGAACTGGTCATCGCAGGCCTCCGCAGGATGCCGTCATGGCTTGGGAATACGCAGGGTCTTGCTGATCATCAGCGACCCGGACAGGGCGAACAGCAGCACCATCGGATGCAACTGCCACGGACCCAGCTGCCATTGGCCAAGCCAGATGTCCGGGCCGATCGCGTCGGTACCCGCCGCGATCGCCAGCACGATCACCAGCACCAGGCTGGTCGGGATCGGGGTGCCCTCGAAAAACTTCACCTTGCCCTCGTCGCCGGCCAGCGCCTCGGCAGTCACGTTGTAGCGGGCCAGACGGCTGACGCCACAGCAGACGAAGTAGCTCAGCACCAGCCAGTCCCACCCGCCCTGCATGCCACAGGCATAGGCCAGCGCGGCCGGGGCCACGCCGAAGGAGATCACGTCGGACAGCGAATCCAGCTCGCGGCCCAGCGTCGAACTGGATTTGCGCCAGCGCGCGATGCGGCCGTCCAGCGCGTCGAAGATGAAGGCCAGCGGGATCAACGCCATGCCGAACAGCAGGTAGCCACGCTCGCCATCCTGCAGGAAGCGCATGGCGGCGAACACCGCGCCGGTGCCGCAGAAGGCGTTGGCCAGGGTGAACCAGTCCGCCAGCTGGAACTCGCGCAGCATCGAGAAGTGACGTTTCATGAAGTCTCACGGGGCATCAAGGGCCACAGGTTACCGCGAGCGCAGCCGCTGGCGACAGCACGGCCCGCGTTCCCCCTTCACCGGTCGCTCACGCATCGTCACCAGCGGTGAATTTTTCGCCACCCATCTTGACAGCCTAGGGGGGTGGCGCCTGTCGAGGCTTATCCACAAAGTTGCCCACGCGTAATCCACACCCCCTGTGGACAACCCGTTCTCACCGACTGCGACGGTGGACATTTGCTCATCACTTCTGGCGGGGTTTCCGCCCTTCCCAAGCCGGCTCTCTGGCGCTATGGTCAGCGGCGGACCCGCCGTCGCCACGTCCTGATCCCCTCACCGGACGATGCCGATGCTGGACGCAGCCACCCTGGCCGCTCAACTGCGGATGCCCCATGGCGACCACGCCCTGGACGTGGCCGACGCGATGAACCGCAGCAATGGCGGGCTCAACCAGGCCGCCATCCGCCTGCTCGCGACCGCTGCAGGCGAGAGCGTGCTGGAAATCGGCCCGGGCAATGGCGCGTTCGCGCCCCTGCTGCTGCAAGCGGCCAACAGCCGCTACCTCGGTATCGAACTGTCCACCGCCATGGTTGCGGCCGGCAACCAGCGACTGGCCTCGACCGGCCTGGGTGATCGCGCGGAACTGCGCCATGGCGACGCCCACGCCCTGCCCGTCACCGATGCCTGCATGGACGCGGCGCTGAGCGTAAACACCCTCTACTTCTGGCCGAACCTGGCGCCGGTGCTGGACGAACTGGCGCGGGTGCTGCGCCCTGGCGGCCGCCTGTGCCTGGCGTTCGGCGATGCCACTTTCATGCGCGGTCTGCCGTTTGCCTCGACCTTCCACCTGCACGAACTGGAGGCGGTGGAACGCGCGCTGCGGATCTCGGGCTTCCGTGTTTCGGCCTGGCGGGCACACCGTGAAACCGCGGAAGGCAACGATGGCCAGCAGCGCGAGAAGCACTTCCATCTGCTGCTGGCGCACCGGCAGTGATCGTTTTCCGTCGGGGATGGCCCGGCGAGCGCAGCCGCCAGGCGCCCAGGCGCTCAGCCGGCAATCCGGCGCCGCCAACCGGCGAAGCAGAACAGCTGCAGCACCAGCATCATCACCAGTCCCAGCGGCCAGGCCCACCACAGTCCCGCCAGGCCATGCCGCGCATGCAGCCAGGCCGCCAGCGGCAGTTCCAGCAGCACGATGGCCGCCATTCCGAGCAGCGCCGGCCACACGACCGTGCCGCTGCCGCGCATCACGCCCACCAGCACCGAGGCGCCGCCCATTGCCAGCACGCCCCAGGCCACCGTGCGCAGCTGCTCTGTCGCCAGCGCGCGTACGTCCGGTGCGTCCAGGATCAGGCCGACCAGCCACGGTGCCGACAGCATCACCAGCCCCACCACCGCAGCCAGCAGCCCGCCCCCCAGCCACGCACCGGTGCGGGCGATCGCAGGCAGCCGCGCCACGCGCCCTGCGCCCATCGCGTGCGCAGCCAGTACAGTGGCGGTGATGCCCAGCGACATCGCCGGCAGCTGCACCCAGCTCATCAGCTGGTTGACCGCGCCATAGGCGGCGGTCGCCAGGTAACCGTGCCGGTTGATCCAGCCCAGCAGTACGATTTCGGCAACGGCCAGGCTGAGCATCTGCAGCGACGACGGCACCCCGATCCGCAACATTGATCGCGCCGTGCCCGCATCCACGCGCACCGCACGCAGCAGATCACGATCGGGTGCCAGCGGATGCCCCTGTCGGCGCCAGCGCCACGACAGCCAGGCCAACGCCAGCGTGGAAGCCAGCACCGCGGAGAATGCGGCGCTGGCTGCTCCCATCCTCGGCAGGCCTGCAGCACCGACGATCAGCAAGGGTGTACACAGCAGGCCGATCAAGGTGGCGATCAGCAACGCGTGCAGCGGCGAAATCGCATCGCCCACCGCGCGGCTGACCGACGTTGCCAGCCAGAGCAGGAAGATCACCGGCACGCCGCTCAGCATGATGCGCGCGTAGGCGATGGCCTCACCCAGGATCGGCGCCGGTGTGCCGAGCGCCTGCAGCAGCTGCGGTGCGAACAGGATGCCGACCACCATCACCAGCAACGACACCGCCAGCATCAGCGCGACCGCCGTTCCGGCGACCCGTCGCACCCGAACCACATCACCGCAGCCCCACGCCTGCCCGATCAGCACCGTGGCGCCCGTAGCCAGGCCCATTGCCAGGGCCAGCAACAGGAAGAACATCGGAAACACCGCTGCCGCTGCGGCCACCGCATGTGCACCGAGCAGGTGGCCGAGGTAGATGTTGTCGAGCGTCCCGGAGGCCAGCTGCAGGGCGTTGGTCAACAGCATCGGCAGCAACAACCCGAGATAGGCGCGCCACAGGGGGGGCGACACAGGCGCTGCGGACAGTGATGGGGGATTCATGGGCATTCCATGGGCAAAGCGTTGCCCTGCCCGGCCAAGGGGCCAGCAGGAGACGCAGGTGGGAGGAGTAACGGCCCGCGGTCAGCGCGGCCGCTTGCATGTGCGGGGCGGCAGGTCAGTCGTCGGTGCTGCCGGCAGGTTCGTCGAAGGCCAGACGCAAAGCGTGGCTGCGTACGTCGACAGGCCAGCTTTCCAGCACAGCCTGCAGGCGCGCGCGGTCGTGCGCGAACAGCGCACGCGTGGCTTCCTCGAAGCCGGGCAGATCGCCGCCGATGGTCTGCAGGAAGTGATACGCGCGCTCGGCGTTGCGGCGCTGCCGGTCCAGATCGGCACCGGCCCGGCTGGCCGCTTCCACCAGCCGCCGCAGCGCTACCGAGGCGCCGCCCGGCTGTCCGGCCAACCAGGTCCAATGACGCGGCAGCAGCGTGACCTCGCGCGCGACCACACCCAGTTTCGGTCGCCCGCGCCCGCGCGCCACCACCGGCTCATCGGTGGCCGCCGTCTGCACATCGGCGTCCGCGCGTGATGCCGGGAAGGCCTGGGCGATACGCACCAGCAGCTGCGCGACGCTGCCACGCGTGTCGAAATCCCGGGTCAGGCCGGTGGCGTTGTCGAACACCAGCAGCGGGCCGGCAGCCGCATCGGCACGCAGCTGCCTGAGCGCCAGCGCGGCGACGTCCGGCGTACCGGAAGCGACAAGTCGATGACCGTCGAAGCAGCTGAACGGCGGAAGGGGAGCATTGGACATGGCACGGGCACCGGGGCGATGCGGAAATATTACCCGGGCAATTTTATGGCGTCAATATCACCCGGGTATTAATCCGCACTGCCTCGACGCGGCTCACAGCCGGCTGAACGACCAGCTCTGCATGCGTCCGTCCTTGTACGGCATCACCCCGTGGAATGGACGCGGATCCGCATCGAACACCAGCGGCAGGAAATTGCGGTCGCCCTCCCACATCGGCAGCGTGTCGAGCTTGTCCAGGTCAACCCACTCCAGCGTGCCCTCATGGTTGCCGCCATGCGGGCTGCCTTCAAAGCCGTCGATCACGAATACGAACCCGAACCAGTCCTCACCGTGCTTGCCGAAACCCGGCCAGCTGATGGTGCCGCGCAGACGCATCGAGGTACACGCGATGCCAGCCTCCTCTGCGATTTCGCGGCGCATGCCGGCTGCGACGTCCTCGCTCGGCTCGATCTTGCCCCCCAGGCCGTTGTACTTGCCCAGATGGTGGTCGCCGGGGCGGGTATTGCGATGGATCATCAGCACCTGGCGCCCGTCGGGCGAAAGCACATAGCCCAGGGTGGCGACGATCGGGGTATACGGCATGGCGGCATCCGGCGGCAGGTCAGCCCCGGATTATGGCCGATCAGCGCACCAGCGACAGGCGACGCTCGCCATCGGCTGCCGCGCTGCCGTCCGGATCGCGACGCAGGGTGGCCACGCCATGGCCACGCTCGGCCAGGTATTCCAGCCACTTGCCGAGGAAGGTGTTCATCCGCATGCGGTGGCTGATCAGTTCGGCCGGCGGCGGATACAGCCCCATGGTGTCCTGCCAGCGGCGGCCGACGTAGCAATGGGTGGTTTCAGCCTGGCGTGCGTCGCGGTACAGGCGCACATAGGCCGACGGGTCCGGCTCGCCGGTCACCGGGTCGGCCAGGTCGTAGGTCAGGCGCAGTTCGACGGTGTAGCGATGGCACTCGATCACGTCCAGGCGCACATCCAGACCATCACCCACCGAAGAGATGTAGCTGCCCGCAACCAGCTCGGCCGGTGCGAACAGGCGCACCAGGTGCCGGTAGTTTTCCGCATACAGGCCCATGAGCCAGCTCAGCCGGCTCAGGCGGGGAATGCGTTCGGTGCGGGGCAAGGCTCGGGCCATGGGTCGATCCTACACGTTGGTGGTTCAACGTGGGGGCGGTTCAAGCCGCAGCCAACCCACCGGCCGCGATCGTCCGTGTGCATCCACGCGCTGACAGGTAGCGCTGGGCCAGGCCCGGCGAGCGCGCAGCGCAGCCATCCAGCGTGGCCCGGCATCGCCGGCGCCGCCGGGAGAGGATCAGTACATTTCGCGCTGCAGCCCCAGCGTGCCCAGCACCTTGCTGGAGATTTCCTCGATGGAGGTGTGCGTGGTGCTCAGGGTCGGAATCCTCTCCATGCGGAACATGGTCTCGGCCGCCGCCACTTCGCGCCGGCAGGTTTCCAGATTGGCGTAGCGTGAGTTCGGCCGGCGCTCCTGGCGGATCTGCTGCAGCCTGTCCGGGTCGATGGTCAGGCCGAACAGCTTCCGCCGGTAGTTGCGCAGCCGCGCAGGCAGGCGGTCGCTTTCCAGGTCTTCATCGGTCAGCGGGTAGTTGGCTGCGCGCACCCCGTAGTGCAGGGCCAGGTAGATGCAGGTCGGGGTCTTGCCGGCCCGCGACACCGCCACCAGGATCACGTCGGCATCGTCGTAGTTCACCGCGATGCCGTCGTCGTGGGTCAAGGCGAAGTTCATCGCATTGATGCGGCGGTGGTAGGTGTCGAAATCGACCATGCCGTGGGCCTGGCCGACCCGGGCCAAGCGCGGGCTGGACAGTTCCCGCTCCAGCGGCTCGATGAACGGCGCGAACACGTCCAGCATCAGCGCCCCGCTGTCTGCCAGGATCAGGCTCAGGCTCTGGTCCACGCAGGAGTTCACCACGATCGGCCGGACCTGGTAGCGCTCCCCCGCCGCCTGGATCCGGGCACAGGCTTCACGGGCCTTTTCGGGGTCATCGACGAACGACATGCGATCGGTAATGAAGCTGAACCCGGAGAACTGGGTCAGCAGGCTATGTCCAATGGTTTCAGCGGTGATACCGGTTCCATCGGAAACATAGAACACCGGGCGGATGGTCGACATGCGCGCTTTTACCCCCTACGAAGCCTAAAAAGGCCGCCAGCACAAGCTTGTGCCGACGGTACTCTGCCCGGCATCATATCGGCTTCTTCCTACGGACGCGGCCATTACAGCCCGCCTCGGGCGATGGCCAAACGGAGCATCGCGCTTGAACGAGAACATCCTGTGGTTGCACGAACTGCGTCTGGCCGACCTGGCCCGCGTAGGCGGCAAGAATTCGTCGCTGGGCGAGATGATCGGCAATCTGGCCGGTCTGGGCGTGTCGGTGCCAGGCGGTTATGCCACCACCGCTGAAGCCTTCAAGGACTTCATCGCGCACAACGATCTGTCCAAGCGCATCTTTGACAAGCTGGCCACGCTGGACGTCGAGGACGTTACCGCGCTGACCGCGGCCGGCAAGGAAATCCGTGGCTGGGTCATCGACGCTCCGCTGCAGCCGCAGCTGGACCAGGACATCCGGACCGCGTACGCCAAGCTGAGCGCCGAGAACGGCGGCGGCGACGTGGCCGTGGCGGTGCGCTCTTCGGCCACCGCCGAAGATCTGCCCGACGCCTCGTTCGCCGGCCAGCAGGAAACCTTCCTCAACGTCACCGGTGCCGACGATGTCGTGCACAAGGTCAAGGAAGTGTTCGCTTCGCTGTACAACGACCGCGCCATCGCCTACCGCGTACACCACGGCTTCAAGCATGAGGACGTGTTCCTGTCCGCCGGCGTGCAGCTGATGGTGCGCTCGGGCGTGGGTTCCTCCGGCGTGCTGTTCACCCTGGATACCGAATCGGGCTTCCGCGACGTGGTGTTCGTCACCTCGTCCTTCGGCCTGGGCGAAATGGTCGTGCAGGGCGCGGTCAACCCGGACGAGTACTACGTCTACAAGCCCACCCTGCAGGCCGGCAAGCCGGCGATCCTGCGCCGCTCGCTCGGCAGCAAGGCGATCCGCATGGTGTACTCGGACGTTCCCGGCGAGCGCGTCAGGATCGAGGACACTCCGGCCGAACTGCGCAACACCTTCTCGATCAGCGACGAGGACGTGCAGGAACTGGCCAAGCAGGCGCTGGTGATCGAAAAGCACTACGGCCGCCCGATGGATATCGAGTGGGCCAAGGACGGTGTCAGCGGCAAGCTGTTCATCGTGCAGGCGCGCCCGGAGACGGTGAAGTCGCGCAGCCACGCCACCCAGATCGAGCGCTTCGCGCTGACCGAGAAGGGCGGTAACGTGTTGGCCGAAGGCCGTGCCGTGGGCGCCAAGATCGGTTCGGGCGTGGCCCGCGTGGTGAAGACGCTGGACGACATGAACCGCGTGCAGCCGGGCGACGTGCTGATTGCCGACATGACCGATCCCGATTGGGAACCGGTGATGAAGCGCGCTTCGGCCATCGTCACCAACCGCGGTGGCCGTACCTGCCACGCCGCGATCATCGCTCGCGAGCTGGGCGTACCGGCCGTGGTCGGCTCGGGCAACGCCACCAAGGTCATCGAAGACGGCCAGCTGGTCACCGTCAGCTGCGCTGAAGGCGATACCGGCTTCATCTACGAAGGCAAGCTCGGCTTTGAGCGCACCACCACCGATCTGGGCAACATGCCGCCGGCTCCGCTGAAGATCATGATGAACGTGGCCAACCCGGAACGTGCCTTCGACTTCGGCCAGCTGCCGAACGCCGGCATCGGCCTGGCGCGCCTGGAAATGATCATCGCCAGCCACATCGGCATCCATCCGAACGCGCTGCTGGAGTACGACCGCCAGGACGCGGCAACGAAGAAGAAGATCGACGAGAAGATCGCCGGCTATGGCGACCCGGTCAGCTTCTACGTGGACCGCCTGGCCGAGGGCATCGCCACCCTCACCGCGTCGGTCGCGCCGAACCCGGTGATCGTGCGTCTGTCGGACTTCAAGTCCAACGAGTACGCCAACCTGATCGGCGGCAGCAACTACGAGCCGCACGAAGAGAACCCGATGATCGGCTTCCGCGGCGCCAGCCGTTATGTCGATCCGAGCTTCTCGGCTGCCTTCGCGCTGGAGTGCAAGGCCGTACTGCGCGTGCGCAACGAAATGGGCCTGGACAACCTCTGGGTCATGATTCCGTTCGTGCGCACGCTGGAAGAAGGCCGCAAGGTGGTGGAAGTCCTCGCCCAGAACGGCCTGAAGCAGGGCGAGAACGGCCTGAAGATCATCATGATGTGCGAAGTGCCGTCCAACGCACTGCTCGCCGATGAGTTCCTGGAAATCTTCGACGGCTTCTCGATCGGCTCCAACGACCTGACCCAGCTCAGCCTGGGCCTGGACCGCGACTCGTCGATCGTCGCCCACCTGTTCGACGAACGTAACCCGGCCGTCAAGAAACTGCTGTCGATGGCGATCAAGTCGGCACGGGCCAAGGGCAAGTACGTCG
This sequence comes from Stenotrophomonas sp. TWI169, assembly GCF_039674705.1. NCBI lineage: Bacteria > Pseudomonadati > Pseudomonadota > Gammaproteobacteria > Lysobacterales > Lysobacteraceae > Stenotrophomonas > Stenotrophomonas sp. TWI169. The sequence continues at coordinate 12,036 of NZ_JBDJOB010000010.1, forward strand.
GCATCTGTGGCCAAGGCCCGTCCGATCACCCGGACCTGGCCGAATGGCTGATGCAGGAAGGCATTGAATCGGTGTCGCTGAACCCGGACACCGTGGTCGATACCTGGCTGCGCCTGGCCAAGCTGAAGGCCAGCGCATGATGCGTTGAAGGCTGCAGGCTGACGTCGTTTTCATCGACGTCCGCCCATACTGCTGCTGCATGCAAGCCCCGCCTCTGCGGGGCTTGCTGTTTCTGGCGTGCGCGCACGCCCTGCCCTAGGCAGCCCACTTCCGCAGCAGAGGACCACCCGCATGATCGCCGCCGCACCCGCTACGCCCGCCACGTCCTCCTGGTTCCACACCTTGAACTGGGAGCGACTGCTGGAAACCTATGGCGTGCCACTGCTGGCCGCCATCGTGGTGCTGCTGGTCGGCCTGTGGGTGGCACGCCGCCTGTCCAACGCGATGCCGCGCGCGACCGCGCGCATGGGCGTGGACCCGATGCTGGGCAGTTTCCTGCGCAACGTGGTCTACGCCGCATCGCTGGTGATCGTGGTGGTGCTGGCCATCGGCACGCTGGGCGTGCAGATCACCCCGCTGCTGGCCGTGCTCGGTACCGCAGGCCTGGCCGTCGGCCTGGCGCTGAAGGATTCGCTGTCCAACATCGCTTCAGGCGTGATGCTGGTGACCCTGCGCCCGTTCCGCGTGGGCGATGTGGTGACGGTCGCCGGCCAGACCGGCACGGTACGCGAAGTGCGCATTTTCCAGACCGTCATCACCGGCGCTGACAACCAGCACACCACCATTCCGAACACCCTGATCACCGCGGCGCCGATCATCAACCTCACGGCCGAACCGACCCGTCGCGTCGAGCTGGTGGTCGGCATCGGCTACGACGACGACATCCAGTTGGCGCGCGATACCGCCCTCGCGCTGATGAAGGCCGACCCGCGCGTACTTCAGACGCCGGTGCCGGACGTAGTGGTCTACGAGCTGGGCGCGCACGCGATCAATCTGGGCATCCGCTGCTATGTGAAGTCGGCCGACTGGTTCGGCACGAAGGTGACGCTGCTCGAGCAGATCAAGCTGGGCTATGACAAGGCTGGCATCAACATTCCTTACCCGCAGCAGGACATGCATCTGTACCTGCACGGCAAGGACGGTGGCGTGGTCGAGGCCGACGCGCTGGTGCGCGACACGCCCTGACCGCTGCGCCTCATCCCGCGCTGCGCGCTCGCCGGGCATGGCCCGGCGCTACCTGCTCAAACGGTCGGCACGGGTAGCGCCGGGCCATGCCCGGCGGATGCGGAATCAGGCAGCGACGCTCTTTTCCAGCGTCGGGTAATCGGTGAAGCCCACCACCCCGCCTCCGAAGAACGTCGCGCGGTCCGGCAGGTTCAGTTCCGAACCTTGGCGCAGCCGCTCCGGCAGGTCCGGGTTGGCGATGAAGGGCCGGCCGAAACCAATCAGGTCGGCCCAGCCTTCGGCCAGTGCCTGCTCGGCGCGCTCGGCGGTGTACTTGCCGGCGTAGATCAGTGTTCCCGGATAGACCATGCGCAGCGCCTGCTTGAACGCCAGCGGCATCGGTGGTGCGTCGTCCCAGTCGGCTTCGGCGATGTGCAGGTAGCCCACGCCCAGCCCACCCAGCAGATGCGCGGCCGCCAGATAGGTGGCCTGCGGCGTATCGTCCACCGCCCCCTGCAGCGTGGTCAGCGGCGCCAGGCGCACCCCCACCCGGTCGCCGCCCGCCACCTCGACCACCGCCCGCGTCACCTCACGCAGGAAGCGCAGCCGGTTCTGCAGCGCGCCACCATAGCCATCGGTGCGCTGGTTGGCCTGCGAATCGATGAACTGGTTGATGAGATAGCCATTGGCCCCATGCAGCTCGACCCCGTCGAAGCCCGCCGCCAGTGCATTGCGTGCCGCCCGTGCGTAGTCCTCGACGATGCCAGGAATCTCGTCCTCGCGCAGGGCGCGCGGCATCGAGTGCTGGATCATCTCGCCGACGCCGGCCTCCGGGCCGGCACCGGTCGGGTCAACGAACACCTTCACGCCTTCGGCCAGCAGTGCCGACGACGACACCGGCGCCTCACCGTTCGGCTGCAGGGCAACATGCGAAACGCGGCCCACGTGCCACAGCTGCGCATAGATGCGTCCGCCCGCCGCGTGTACCGCATCGGTGACCTGGCGCCAGCCCTGTACCTGTTGCGGACTGTGGATGCCCGGCGTCCAGGCATAGCCCTGGCCCTGCGGGCTGATCTGGGTGCCTTCGCTGATGATCAGGCCGGCGCCGGCACGTTGCGCGTAGTACGCTGCCATTTCGGCGGTGGCAACATTGCCATGGGCCGCACGCGAACGGGTCATCGGCGGCATCACGATGCGGTTGGGCAGGGTCAGTGCGCCCAGGCGGTGGGGAGTGAACAGCATGTCGGCCATCTCTTGCGGGGGAGTGCCGCAAAGAATGGGGATGGCGCCCGCCGGGCAACAGGCACGGACTGGCAAAACAGTTGTTCCGCCGGGGCAATGATAGGCTCGCCCGAGGTCTCGCCCGGGGTCAGATCCCATTGCACGGCAAAGGGATCTGACCCCGACACCGGTTACAGCGTCGGCTCGATCAGGGCGCCGCCATGCGCCACGCGGTCATAGCAGGTGCGCACTACATCCTCACCGTACTTGCGCTCCAGCCGGCGCACGATGAAATGCCCGCGTGCCATGTCCTGGTAGTAGTCGGTGAACATGGTGTTGAGCGTGGCGCCGGCGGCAGCACCCACGATGGGGACCGCCTGCGCGGCGAACTTCTCGGTCACCACCACACCGAAACGCGCGGCGACCTTCTCCACCAGCTTGGCCAACAGCTTGCCGGCCTCCTTCGGGGCCACGCCCAGGGTGAGGTCGCGGCCGGTCACCACGCGGCCGGCCAGCTCGGCCGACAGGTGGCGCATCACATCGGTGGTGAAGCCGCGGGCCAGGTAGTAGCCCGTCTCGCTGGCGTCGTCGCGCGGCGAATTGCCGCCCAGCGCGAACACCTCCAGACAGGCCTGGCGGGTGCTGAACTCGGACAGGTCGAAGCCTTCGCTGCGCGCCACATCGGCCACGGCGCGCATCATGATGGTGGTCGACACCGGCAGTTCGATGAACAACGCGGCAAAACCGAAGGCACCGCCGACCGCGCCGGACGTTGCGGCAGCCACCTTGTGCCAGCGGGTGGATGCGCCCTTGCCGGGTGAATTGTCCATGCTCCACAGCGCCGCCTGCGCGGATTTCGACAGCGCCGCCTGCACCGCGCCGTGGATGCGGCTGGACACCGACGTCGGCAGGGCCTTCACTGCGAACTCCAGCGGCGTGCCGACCAGGTTGGCCATGCGCGCGGTCAGGGTCGGCGCCTCCAGCAGTGCCACCGCCCGCTGCAGGTCGGACCAGTCGCGGGCGTCGTGGGCGATATCGCGCGGCAGCAGGATCGGCTCGTTCATGGGCCGATAGTAGCGCCACGCGGTTGAACGATGGGTAGCGCCGGGCCATGCCCGGCGTTGTCGTTCAGGCGGCCGGCAACCCTGAAAGCGCGCCCATGAACCGGCGGTAGTGGCGCAGCTCGTTGATCGAATCATGCACGTCGCTGAGTGCGGTGTGGCTGCTGTTCTTGCCGACGCCAGCGGCCACGCCCGGCGCCCAGCGCCTGGCCAGTTCCTTCACCGTGGACACATCCAGGTTGCGGTAGTGGAAGTACTTCTCCAGGCGCGGCATCTGCCGGTGCAGGAAGCGGCGATCCTGGCAGATCGAATTGCCGCACATCGGCGACAGGCCAGCCGGAATCCACTCCGCCAGGAAATTCACCGTCTGCGCCTCGGCCTGGGCAAGGGTCACGCTGCTGTCCAGAACGCGCTGCCACAGGCCGGAACGACGATGCTGGTTGCGGTTCCACTCGTCCATCGCCTCCAGCGTCTCCAGCGGATGATGGATGGCGAATTCCGGTCCTTCGGCCAGCACGTTGAGCTGGGCATCGGTCACTACGGTGGCGATCTCGATGATCGAATCGTTGTCGGTATCCAACCCGGTCATTTCCAGGTCGATCCAGATCAATCGCTCGTTGGCCGCGCCGTTCTCCACCATCGTGTCGTCTCGCTGCAGGGCTGGCCCGCGGGCCGCCGGAAAAGGAAAGGGGCGCCCATCATACCCTTTCGCTGCTCAACCCTCGTCCGCAGGGCCTTCCAGCAGCAGGGGCGGCTTGCCGCGCTTGGCGCGGAAGTAGTTGGTCAGCCGCGTGCTCGCCTCCTTGGCCAGCACCCCGCCGTGGATCTCCACGCGGTGGTTGTGGCGCGCGTCGCCCAGCAGGTCGAACACGCTGCCACAGGCACCGGTCTTCGGGTCGCTGGCACCGTAGACCAGCCGCGACACGCGCGCATGCACGATCGCCATCGCGCACATCGCGCAGGGCTCCAGCGTCACGTACAGCGTGCTGCCCAACAGTCGATGGTTGGCCAGCGCCTTGCCGCCGGCACGCATCGCCACGATCTCGGCGTGCGCGCTGGGGTCGTGCGAAGCGATATTGAGGTTCCAGCCCTCCCCCAGCAGCTGGCCGTCCGCACCGACCAGCACCGCACCGACCGGGATCTCGTCGAACTCGCGCTGCGCGCGTTCGGCCAGCGCCAACGCATGGCGCATCCACTGTTCGTCGGCGTCGTGCACCGGTACACCCGGGGCGTCGGTCATGGCGGTTTCCGTGAGGCGGCGGAGCTCAGGCGCACAGTGTAACGCCGGGCTGCGCAGCGGATGCCAGAATGACGTCATACTGTGCTGCCTGCCCGCTTCACGTTCCCGCCCATGACCACCCTGCGCCCCTCGCGCGCCGATGACGGTGCCGCACTCGTCGACCTGTGGCGCCGCGCCGTCGACGCCACCCATGACTTCCTCAGCCCTGAAGACCGCCTGGCCATCGATGCCGAAGTGGCTGGTTTCCTGCCCCAGGCGCCGACCACCGTGGCCGTGGATGCAGATGATCGTCCTCTGGGCTTCATGTTGATCGACGGGACGCATCTGGAAGCCTTGTTCATCGACCCGGACGTGCGCGGCACCGGCATCGGCCGTCAGCTGCTGCAGCACGCACTGGCCGTGCATCCGCAGCTGAGCACCGACGTCAATGCACAGAATGCGCAGGCAGTGGGGTTCTACCTGCGCATGGGCTTCATCGAGACCGGCCGCTCAGCGCTGGATTCGCAGGGCCGTCCGTATCCGCTGATCCACCTTCGGCACGCGGGCTGAACGCCGGCGATCAGGCGGTCGCTTCGAACGCCTTGGAGTAGCGCACCTCTCCCTGCGCCAGTGGCGGCTGCAGGCACAGCGCCTGGAAATACTCGGCAGGAACGCCCGGCAGCACCAGCCCCGGCTCGGCGCGGAAGCCGAAACGACCGTAGTACGCCGGCTCGCCCAGCAACACGCAGCCTCGCGCGTGCTGCTGGCGAAGGGCCTCGATGGCCGCGCGCATCAATGCGGCACCGATGCCCTGCCCCTGTCGCTCCGGCAGCACCGAGATCGGGCCCAGGCCGTACCAGCCGCTGCTGCCGTCGCTGACGGACACCGGCGAAACAGCGACGTGGCCGATGACTTCTCCGGCCGCGTCGGCCACCAGCGAGATGCTCAGCTCGCCGCGCTCGCGCAGCGCATCAACGATGTACTGCTCGGTGTGACTGCTGTGTCCGGCCGTGGCGAAAGCGGCGGTGGTCAGGGCATGGATGGCGGCGATGTCGGCCGGCGTTTCAGTACGGATGGAAAGTGTCATGGAGCACCTTGAGCTAGGCCACGCACCGGCCCGGAGACCGCCGCGACAGGGAACGAAGGGTGTAACAACCGTGCATCCGCGATTGTCCAACCGCGGAGGTCTCGCGGAAGACAGCGATGCAGCGGCCTGGGCAGGCACCCGCACGGTGCTCTGCTCCGCTATGGAGATGTTCATGGAAATGGAGATCCCGTCAACATGCGGTGCGCAGCACTACCACTGGCCGGACGCTGATTCTTGGCAGCCGGCGATGACCCCTGTTGCGGTGCAGCAGTACAATAGCCTGCTCCCCCGCCCCCTGCGCCCCCGCATGAGCCCCAATTCCTCCCTGGCCGCGCAGCTGACGCCCCGCCAGCGCACCCTGATCATCCTCGCCCTGTCGCTCGGCGGCTTTGCCATCGGTACCAGCGAGTTCGCCAGCATGGGCCTGATGCTGGAAATCAGTCGTGGCCTGTCGATCACCGAAACACAGGTCGGCCATCTCATCAGCGCCTACGCCATCGGCGTGGTGGTCGGTGCACCGGTCCTGGCGTTCGTCGGCGCCAGCTTCCCACGCCGTCGCCTGCTGCTGGCGCTGATGGGCTTCTATGCAGTCGGCAATCTGGCCAGCGCGCTGGCACCGAACTACGCCACCATGCTCATCGCGCGCTTCGTCGCGGGCCTTCCGCATGGCGCTTACTTTGGCGTGGCGATGCTGGTAGCGGCGGCGATCAGCCCGGCCGGCCAGCGCGGCCAGGCGATGTCGCGCGTGCTGCTCGGCCTGTCCATCGCCATCCTGATCGGCAACCCGCTCACCACCTGGCTGGGCCAGCAACTGAGCTGGCGTACGGCGTTTGCGCTGGTCACCCTGCTGGCCATTGCCACCGTTGCGATGATCGCGCGCTTCCTGCTGCCCGACCCGGAGGAGGTGCGCACCTCGCCGATGCGCGAGCTGCGCGCCTTCAACACCACGCAGGTATGGCTGGCACTGGCCATCGGTGCGGTCGGATTCGCCGGCATGTTCTGTGTGTTCACCTATCTTGCGCCGACCCTGGTGCAGGTGACCGGGGTTGCCGAATCGTGGATGCCGCTCGCCGTGGGTGTGTTCGGCATCGGCGCCATCATCGGCAACATCGCCGGCGGCTGGCTGGTGGACAGATTCCACTTCAAGGCCGCCGCGCTGGTACTGGCGTGGTCGATCGTGATGCTGCTGCTGTATCCGCTGGCTGCGCAGTCGGTGTGGACCATCGGTCCGATGATCATCACCGTGGGCACCATGGGTGCGCTCGCCGCCGTGCTGCAGACCCGCCTGATGGATGTGGCGGGGGAAGCGCAGACGCTGGCTGCGGCCTCCAACCATGCCGCGTTCAACACCGCCAACGCGCTGGGGCCGTGGCTGGGTGGCATGGCCATCAGCGCCGGCTTCAGTCCCGCCACCACCGGCTATGTCGGCGCAGCCACGGCCTTCGGTGGCCTGCTGCTGTGGTGCGTAGCGGTGATGCTGGAAAAGAACCGCGCACGCACGGTCGCCCGCAGTCACTGACACTGTCCTCCGGCCGTCCCGCAGCGCCGCACGCGGCAGGCAGGCCTGCGGCGGCGGCCGACGGGACTACACATGGCGTGGATATCCGTTCGGGCAGACTTCGATCAACACCCCCTGGTCGATCGTCCGGACCGCAATGCCTCCCCGCCGTGCCCCTGCCCACCATGACGCGGTCGCCCTGCAGGCCGGCGTGCTGGGCAGTGTGCTGGGTATCGCGCTGTTCAAGGCGTCCGCCCTGTCAGCCATCGCTGCGGGGTCACTGATGACCATCGGCCTGTGGCTGCTCACCTGCGTCCTGCTGGCGGCCTGGGCCCTGGCCGCCTGCCTGGCCTGCCTGGCCTTGAGCCGACGGGTCTTCATGCTGATGCTGGCGCTGTCCGCACTGTTCATGATCTGCGTCGCGTAGCCCGCAGATGCCACAACCGCAGAGTATCGCCACACTTGTTACTGAATAACAAGTGCAGGCAGACCGATTGCGTCGGCACGGGGTCACATCATTGAATTAGGCCCCCCCTCTTTCCAGGATGCCGTCCATGCCGATCTGCTCCGCCCCCGCCGCGCTGCGCGCCTCGGTCTGTGCCGTCATGTTCGCCTCGCTCGCTGCCTGCGCCACCTATGACGACACGGCCATGCATTCGGGCTGCCAGGAGTCACCGCACCTGAAGGACCTGCCGCCGCAGGTCGCCGCACGCGAAAGCCGCTGCAACAAGAGTCTTGAAGTCTGGTCCAGCGAGCGCAAGGGCGATGACACGCCGCTGGATCTGAGCGGCAAGAAGAAGGAGCTCTGAAGGAAGGAGCTCTGACGGTGGGGCGTCTTGATCCGGTCGATGCACGCAGCTGACTGCACCGTCACGGGTGGCAGGCGAGGATGCGGACGTGTACTACTCGCGAGCGGTTATGTCCCACCCTGTCATCCGCGCTTTCGAAGCCGTCTTCAACCTGTCCGGTGGCGTTGAACGCATCACCGCGCTCACCGTCACCTGCCACCATTGCGCGGAGACCACCTCCGCCAGTGAGGACACATTGCTGCAGCTGCCAGGCGGTGCCCTGTTCCGCTGCGAGCGTTGCGGCTGCCACCAGCCGATCAGCCATGCGCGTGTTTCGGAGTGGCAGCTCCCGTCGCTGCTGGGGGTATGAGGCGATGGAGCTGACCGCAGCGAAGATCAGGATCCTGCAGGACATCGCCGACGCGCAGCCGGTGCGCGGTGACGCTGCGACCTGGGCAGTGAATGCGGGCTTTGCGGTGCAGGCCGAGGATGCGGACATCGACCTGACGCCGGCAGGCCGGCACGCCCTGGCCGGGCAACCAGGCCAGGAGCCAGGCTAGCCGCTGCGGTTGCCCCGACCCATTGGCGATGTGCAGGCCCTGCTGACATCGGTTCGGCTATGCTGCCGCACCTTCCCGCGCCGACGGCCATGCATCCTTTCCCCCTTCCCGTCTCCGCACCCGACCAGCTTGCCTATCGCCTGCTGCAGGACAGCGACTGGGCACGCTCGCCGGCGGCGGCACAGGCGCCCTGCGAGCTGCGCACGCTGCTTGCGATGATCCTCGACTCTCCGGAACCTCTGTGGATCGCCTGGGGCCAGAGCGAAAAGGCATTCTTCTTCAACGATGCCTACCTGCCGATGCTGGGTGACAAGCTGCACGGCGCCATGGGCAACCGCCTGGACGTGGTGTGGTCTGACGTCTGGGCCGATGTGGAGCATGCCATCGATGCGGCGTTCGCGGGCCGCAGCCGCAGCTTCAAGAACCTGCCGCTGATGATGGACCGCGACGGCACGCTGCGCGAGACCTTCTGGACCTTCTCCTATTCGCCTCTGCGCGATGCCAGCGGTGCCGTCGCCGGGATCATCTGCGTGGTCAGCGAGCAGACCGAACGCGTGATCGAGCGCGACCTGCACAGCCGCCAGGTGGCCGCGATCACCGAACAGGCGCGCGAGGCGCACCTGGAACTGGTGCGGGCCCGTGAGCAGCTCAGGCAGTCGCAGAAGCTGGAAGCCATCGGCCAGCTCACCGGAGGCGTCGCGCACGACTTCAACAACCTGCTGCAGGTCATCACCGGCTCGGTGGACATGCTGCTGCATACCTGGCCGGCGGAAGATCCGCGACGCCGCTACGTGCAGGCAATCGGCAATGCGTCGGACCGGGCCACACGGCTGACAGCGCAGCTGCTGGCCTTCTCGCGCCGGCAGAGCCTGTCACCGGAGGTCTTCGACCTGTGCGAGAGCGTGCAGGCCCTGTCGGACATCATCACCACGGTACTGGGGGCACGCATCCAGGTGTCGGTCAACCTGCCTGCTCGCCCGCTGCCGGTGCTGCTGGACCGCACCCAGCTGGACACTGCGCTGATCAACATCGCCGTCAACGCGCGCGATGCGATCGACGGCCACGGCACGGTCACCATCGACGTCGAGCAGGTAACCGCGGTGCCTTCGGTCCGCTTCGCGGCACCGCTGAAAGGTGACTTCGCCGCCATCAGCGTGACCGATACGGGCACTGGCATCGACCCTGGCGTGGTGGATCGCATCTTCGAACCCTTCTTCACCACCAAAGGTATTGGTGCCGGCACCGGCCTGGGCCTCAGCCAGGTATTCGGTTTCGTCAAGCAGTCCGAAGGCGAGGTGGACGTCAAGAGCGAGGCTGGCGTCGGTACCCGGTTCACGCTGTATCTGCCGCTCACCCGTTCCAGCGAGACGGTGGCGCGGCCGGCGGCACAGCCGGGCCTGCTGCACGGGCACGGGCTGTGCGTGCTGGTGGTGGAGGACAACGTGGATGTGGCCGAGTTCGCGGTCGGAGCCCTGCGCGAACTCGACTATGAGGTGGTACTGGCCCGCAACGCCAATGAGGCACTTGCCGAACTGGAACAGGACGCCACGCGGTTCCATGTGATGTTCAGCGACGTGGTGATGCCCGGCACCAACGGCCTGGAACTGGCCCGGCACGTGCGCGATCGCTTTCCGGATCTGCCCATCATCCTGACCAGCGGCTACAGCGAGTTGCTGGCACGCGACCCCGGCCACGGCTTCACCCTGCTGCGCAAGCCCTACTCGCTCAAGCAGCTCGCCGTCGTGATGACCGAGGCCGCGGGTCAAAGAGACGTAGCGGCAGCGCGGGCGTAACGCTCTCCGCACGGGCCGATGTGCATCGCGCCATCGGGGAATAGGCACAGCATCACTGCAAATGCTAATCTTTCTCATTTGCGGTTGCCAATCCCCTCCCATGACCCTATTCCCGCTCCGCCGCCGCGCGCTGTGCGCGGCCCTCGCCCTGCCCCTGGCACCCCTGGCACAGGCCGCCCCAACCACCACCGCGACCACCCAGCTCGACAAGGTCGAAGTGCGTGGCCGTGCTCAGACGCTGTACCGGGTTGACGACGCCGCGGTTGGCACCCGCACCGATACCCCGCTGGAGCTGGTGCCGCAATCGGTGCAGGTGGTGCCGCGCGAGTTGATCGACGACCAGGCGGCGCGCCAGGTGACCGACCTGTACCGCAGCATCAGCGGCATCAGCTTCTTCAGCTATGCGGGCGTGACCCTGCGTGGCTTCCGGCAGGAAAACGTGCTCTATGACGGCCTGCGCGGCGACCCGTATGCGGGCTTCGCGGTGCCCCAGCTGTTCAACATCGAGCGGGTGGAGGTGCTGAAGGGTCCGGCCGGCGCACTGTATGGCGGTGGTGATGCCGGCGGCGTCATCAATTATGTGACCCGAAAACCCCGGGCCACGGCTGAGCGCCGCATCGAAGTCCAGCTGGGCAACGAGGATTTCCGCGCCGGCTCGGTCGAGGCCACCGGCCCCCTGGATGCGGCCGGCCGCGTGCGCTACCGCGCCGGTCTGTACGGCGACACCGAGCAGGGCGTGCGCTGGAACACCGACAGCGAAAGCGTGATCGGCGATGCATCGTTGGCCTTCGATGTGGGCGATACCGGCGAGCTGACCCTGCAGTTCACCGACATCACCCAGAACCTGGGCGGCAACCGCCTGCGGGGTGTACCAGTGAATGACGCAGGTACGTTCCTGACCGATCGCCGCTGGAACCACAACGAGGCCAGCGACTTCCTCGACATGCGCGCGAAGGTCGCCCTGGCGCAGTATCGCTTCGCGCCGGCCTCGAATCTGGATGTGGATTTCGCCGCGCGCTGGTTCACCAACAACGAGCACCAGATGTATCACGAGCCGATGGGGTTGATCGACCGCGATCGCGATGGCGTGGCCGAGTGGATGACGCGCCAGCTGCGCAACCAGATCCGCGACAACGAGGCGTTTACTGTCAACGGCAATGCCGTGTGGCGGGTCAGTACCGGCCGCATCGAGCATAAAGTGCTGTTCGGCGCTGACGTGTACCAGCTCGATGCCGACTTCACCGCGCAGACCGCCAACAGTGCCGACCTCGCGCGCGGTGCGGGGCCGGTGCGTGGCATCGACCTGTTCAATCCAGTGTATGGCGCCAGCACCTGGCACGACTACGCTCTGACTACCCTGCCCTGGCGCAGCACCTCCACGCGCAGCACCCGCTACGGCGGCTACCTGCAGGACGAACTTGCGCTGGGCACGCGCTGGCATGTGCTGGCCGGCCTGCGCTGGGATGGCTTCAAGGACGAGGATCGCCTCGGCGGCAGCAGCGTGGATGGGCACGACCTCAGCTGGCGGCTGGGCAGCACTTTCACTGTGCGCGAGGGGCTGAACCTGTACGCGAACGTGGCCAGCGGATTCGTGCCTCAGAGCGCGGCCAACCAGGACCGTGCTGCCGGCGGCCCGTTCGACGCTGAACGCAGCAAGCAGTGGGAGATAGGCATGAAGTCGCTGCTGGCCGAGCGTGTGACCCTGAACATGGCGGCCTACCGCATCGACCGCAGCAACATCGTGCAGGCCACCGGCGAAGTGATCGCAGGCGTGAACCAGCTCGCCGCGCTGGGCCTGGTGCGCAGCACCGGCATGGAACTCGATCTGCTGGCCGATGTGACCGATCGCTGGGTGGTGAACCTCACCTACGCGTACAACGACGCACGGGTGAAGGATGCGGGCCCGAACGGCATCACCAACGCCTCCGGAGACCGCTTCGCCAATGCACCGCGCAACACGCTCGGCCTGTGGACGCGTTACGACCTGCCTGCGCTGAACTCGGCCATTGGTTTCGGTGCCGACCATGTCGGCGAGCGCATCAGCCTGGACGGGCAGAGCGTGAAGGCCTACACCGTGTTCGACATGAGCTGGAAGACCACGTGGAAGCAGTGGCAGTTCCAGGCCAACGTCAAGAACCTGTTCGACAAGGTGTATGCGGCCAGTGGCTTCATTGCGCGCAACGGGCACTTCCCCGGGGAACCGCGCCGGGTGTACGTGCAGGCGGCCTACCGCTTCTGACGGGCGGTCGCGCTGCCGGCCCCGCGCAGGGGCCGGCAGCCCGCAGCACCTGCGTTACCTGGCGGGTGCCGCCGGCACCAGCACGCCATCCTTGAACGAAAGCGGGATGGTCACTGCCCCCTGCGGCGATGACAGCTGAAGGGTCAGCGACTGGCGGGCCGACGTGCAGGACGAGGCGATGCCCTGGAACCAGGAGCGCTCCGGTACCTGTGCATTGATGGCCTTCAGCTGCGCGGCAGGAACCGCGACGCCATCCACCTTCAGGCCAGTCAACCTGACCGGACCCGGCGATTCCACCACGAGCTCGAACACGCGGCTGCCACAACTCATCTGGTGCTGCGAGGTGTAGCGGTCCGCAGGCAGTCCATCTTCGCTGCGCAGCACCGCCAGCCCTGGCGAATCGGCACGCGCCACCGGCGCACAGGCTGCTGCGCCCACGGCCAGAACGGCCACCGCCCATGCGGCCTCTATCTTCATAGCGTCGTACCCAGCGTTTCCGCATCGCGGTCGTTGAAATCATACTCACGGGTCACACCGTCGGGCCCGATGATGTAGTAGCGGAACTCTTCGGCATTCATGCCGTTGTCGCGCAGCAGATCGGCCACACCCCAGTCCCCGCCCTCATAGGCCACGCCGCCAACGGTGCGGTTGTCGGACGGGTACTTGTTGACCTCATGCGTCTCCGACGGGAAGACCCCGGCCGGATGGGAATGGATGATGCCCACCACCTGGCCCGGCGAGATGCCCCACTCCAGCAGCGGATAGCTGATGGCCCCGGGATTGCTGGCATCACCGCGCGCCAGTGGGCTGGTCTTGATTTCACCGGTCACTGCGTCGCGGTAGATCACCGTGCCCAGCTCCTGGCTCTGATAACCCGGATCGGCCTTGATCAGTGCCTCCACCTCACGCGCGACGGTGTCAGCCTGTCCATCGACCTGCTCATACGCGCTCGGCGGCGCTTCGCCACCGCCACCGCCGCCACCACCGCCATCGCCCGGGTCCCACGGATCGGTCCAGTCTGGCGGATCGATATCCGGCCAGCCGCCGTCATCCGGCGGCAACGCATCCACCGGCGGCAGATCGGTGGTGTCCATCTGCGCACCGCCAGAGACCAGTGCGAGCTCTTCCAGCGACAGCTCGCGAATTCCATTTTCCTGCATGCGTGCAACTCCTTGCTTCGAGCGTGAGGTGTGGTGTTTAGCGCAGCAACTGCGTGAAGGTCAAATAGCACATTCGCATTACGTCAAGATGAAGAATCGTCGTTGCGCAAGTGCGATGCGCGTTCATTTTTATCGTCTATCACCCTTCCGTCCGAATCAGATTTTTCTGACAGAGCACTGTCCACTTCGTGTGATAAATGTCCGAGGGCCGCATGAAGGCGGCAACGACGCATCCGTAATCTGCATCGGACAAACAAGGAGTTGTGAGATGTCTGCAAGTGGAGTTCGTGATCTCTCCCCCGAAGAACGCGCACTGGTCTCCGGTGGCGCGCAGGTGGACACCACCGATCTGCCGCCGGTCGATGTGACCCCACCGGACGACTGGGGTCCCAACCCGGATCCGCCGGACTGGCCTGATCCGTGGGATCCGGGCGATGGCGGCGGCGGCGGTGGCGGCGGTGGTGGTGGTGGTGGCGACGGCGGTGGTGACGGTGACGGACAGCCGGACTTCACCTTCATCGATGTCAAGCCTTTTGAAAGCAAGCTGACCTACACGCCGGGCGAGAATGGCGAGCCGGGCTTCAACAAAGCGGTGTTGACCTACCCGATTCCCAATGAATTCGGCCAGTGGACGGTCAGCACCGAGCTGAAGTTCAACACCGACGGCACCTTCAAGGACGGCAAGGGCACATTGGATTTCGTCGGCAACGATGGCAGTCTTCTCAAGTGGCAGCTGAACGAAGGTTCCTGGACCTCCACCGTCAATGGTGGTTACTACTGGGATATCGGCGCAGGCTTCGGCTTTCAGATCAACCTGATCTACAACTCAGCGGACAACGACATAAAGGGCGAAGCCCAGTTCCTCTACAACAAGAGTCCTTGATCCCTCTTGGGATGCCGCGTTCGCGGACGCGGCATCCATCTGGAGTCCCATGCGTCCCCTTTTACTTGCATTGCTGCTCGTTTCATCCTGTGCTGGTGCCGCTGAGACAACCCGCGTCACGCAGATATTCAACGACCCCACGCCGGTCAGCCAAGCGCTGGCTCAAGGTGATGTCGCTGCACTACGGCAGCTGCAGGTCAATGCAACCAATACCGTCGTAAAGAAGATGGCCAGGGCCGCCGAACGCCGCGTTCTGCTGGACGTTCCTGGAGCCCGCGAAGCGTCAGATGAATGTATCCAGATGGCGCAGCAGACTACGCATTTGGCCGGGCTGACTGTCTGCGGAGCACTGCGAGCTGGCGTCGAGGTGGTAGCGGGTGACCTGCCTGCATGGGCACGCCTGTCGATGCAGGCGCGGGAGCGCGTTCGGGCCGCTGCGGAGAAGCGGGGCAAAACATTGGGAAACGTCGATGTATTCACCCGCATTCCAGACTACGCCGCGATGGCCGGTCGGCCCGCTCCCGAAGTCGATTCATCTGGCCAAGGACGCATCGCCCTGCACACAGGAACGGTTACGGTAGCGTCCAGCCAGGATCACGACGGCGGCCGTGTCGCTTATCCCAACATGGCGCAACTGCAGATTGACGGAAAGACTGTTGAGGTTCTGGTCGACACCGGCTCGGCACTGACCATAGTGCATCCCGCGGCGATAACTGCGCCCCCGCTTATGGAGGGATTCACGCTGTCCGGCGTGCTGGGCGACTCACAACAGCGCAGCAGGATGGCCCAGCCGCAGACCCTCCAGTTTGGTCCCTTGATCATCTCGCAACCATTGGTATCCGTCAGCGAACGCATTCCTGCGAACCTTCTTGGCCTCGATGTTCTATCTCGTCTCGGCCGAGTCCTGATCGGCAAGGATGGCCTGCAGGTGCTCGCGGAGGGATCTGCCGCTCCGGCCTGCGACGCCCCGATGTTCTCGGCGGCAGACCTGAGCGGCACGCAGACCGTCCCAAGGTTGTTCATTACTGTTGACGGCAAGCGCCAGGAAGCAATGCTGGATACTGGCAACAGTGGCGAGTTGATGGAAGCCCTGCCAATCGGTGTGGCTCTGCCAGCAGGTCCAGTTCAACACAGTGTTGTTCAAGGCGTACAAGGACTGCAGCGAAGAGCATCGGTCGCGCGCGAGGCCATTGTGCAGACCTTGGACGGCTCTGCAGAATTGCAGATGAGCACATCCACTGGAAACCATCCAAGCAAGACGCGCTATGTGCTGGGCGGCGGCAGCCTGCGCAAGGTCTCCATCTATCTGGATTTCATCACAAACAAGGCCTGCCTGATGTCTTTGGGGGCTACCCAGTCAGCACACTGATATCGCATCCTGATTGAATCTCCGCATCAGCACAGCCACTCAGGCCAGAATGGAATCAGCCGGCTGATGATGAAGAGCCTGATACGATCAATTGAAGGGGTCTGCTGCAGTGCAGAGCAAACTACTCGTACTCGTGGCTGTCGTTGCAATGGCATCCTGCAGCAGCCATGGCGACGCCTATCTGGCGCAGGGAGCTCGTGAAACCACGGCTGCACGCCAATGCATGGACCAGTGTCGGGACCAGTATGCCAGCTGTCATTCCGCCGGAAGCAGTAGCGGCTGCCTGGGCTCGGCATCCCAATGGGGTGGCAACTGCGAAGAAATCCAGGACAGGGATCTTCGTCGATCATGCCAGGCGAGCGTGGATTTCTGCCGGAATCGCCTTCCGGACATCAAGTGCGGGGAAATACGCGACCGCTGCCTGAGTGCCTGCGGTGGGGGCTAGCGTGTCGCAGCAAGCGGCCGCTTAACGAAAGCAAGCGCAGGGCGCGTTCATTTTTGTCGTTTATCACCCTTCTGTCCGAATCAGATTTTTCTGACAGAGCACTGTCCACTTCGTGTGATAAATGTCGGAGCGCCGCATGAAGGCGGCAACGACGCATCCGTACTCAGCATCGGACAAACAAGGAGTTGTGAGATGTCTGCAAGTGGAATTCGTGATCTCTCCCCCGAAGAACGTGCACTGGTCTCCGGTGGCGCACAGGTGGACACCACCGATCTGCCGCCGGTCGATGTGACCCCGCCGGACGACTGGGGTCCCAACCCGGATCCGCCGGACTGGACCGATCCGTGGGATCCGGGCGATGGCGGCGGTGGCGGTGGTGGTGGCGGCGGTGGTGGTGGCGACGGCGGTGGCGAGACCACCTTCAGTTCCAACGCCAGCATTGATGGCAACGGTGTAGCCAGCGCGACCCAGACATGGGTCTTGCAGGACTACAACCTGACCTTCAACCTGACCGAGAACCTGAATCTGACCAATGGCAACTGGGGCCTGGCCGGTAACGGCAGCTTCCAGTATGCAGGTCAGACCTACACCCTGGGCCTGACCACCGATCACTTCAATGTGAGCAACTACAACGCCAGCTTCAACCAGGACTTCGGTAACGGTGTGTCGTTCAACATCGGCCTGACGTTCGATCCGAACACCAACTCGTTCACCGGCCAGTTCAACCTGGTCATCAGCGGGTTCTGACGCTGCACCGGAACATCGGCCGCCCGGGAGACCGGGCGGCCGATACGTGTCACAGAGGAGCTGAGGCAATGAAATTCCTGATGTCCGCAGTGATCGCACTGGGCGTGGCCGCCCCCGCCGGGGCCCGCGATGTGGTCGCTGAAGACAGCCATGGCATCACCGTAGCGGTGATGCAGGGCAACAGCGCGGCCCTGGAGCGGATCGGCAAATCCAATACCACGGCACGGCTGGCCGCACGTGCCGGCTACCACCGCACGCGTGGCGAAATCGCCCAGTCCAATCGCTGGGCCGACACCTGTATCGCCGACGCTGCCGTGGTGGCCGAAAAGAGCCAGGGGGTCATGTACCTGTGCCGGAGTCTGCGTGCCGGCAACCGTCTGCTGGAAGGCGACATCGCCGGCTGGGCCGCCGACATGCAGAAGGTCCGCGCGCTCTATCAACAGCATGTCGCGCCGTCGCTGCGTGCAGGCGAGGAAGTAAGCGGCATCACCGCCCCCGCGTTCGAGTCCTTCAGCCAATGGCCGCGATCGGCCACGCTGGCCGCACCGCCGCCTGCCGGAACCCGCCTGCCGCTGTCGGCCAAGGCCGGTGTCCCTGTCATCCGCGGCAAGATCCGGGGCGGCCAGGATGGAAAGCAGCGCGACATCGACTCCGATTTCATCATCGACACCGGCGCCACCCGTTCGCATATCAGCCGCAAGGCCGCACAGGCGATGGGCCTGGCGGTGACCGACAACTTCGCCACCGACAATTCGCGGCCCGGGCAGACCGTGGCGATCGGCCTGGCCGCTCCGGTCGATGTGCAGCTGGGCGATCTGCACTTCAGCAACGTCGCCTTTACGGTCACCGACCAGATCGAGTTCAACATCATCGGCCTGGACCTGCTGTATCGGCTGGGTCCGCTGGTGCTGCGGCCCACCGAGCTGGAGCTGTTGAAGGCACTGCCTGCCGGTACCTGCCGGCAACCCCTGGCAACCACCTCTGCACTGTGGGGCGGCCAGTACTCGCTGCGCCTGCCGATGCGCATCGGCAAGCGCGACGAGCTCGTCCTGCTCGACACCGGCACCGATGTCGCACTGGAAGCCTCCGGCGTGAACCTGTCCACCTACCCACAGGCCAGCCTGGTGCAGCGACGCCGCTGGACGATGCACGGCCTGCAACCGGTCCGCTATGCCGAAGCCACCGCACCGGTCACGTTCAATGGCCGCACGGTCACCCTGCAGACCCAGGTCTCCGACCAACCGGCCAACGTGTTCCCGATCTCCTGGCGGGTGGGTTTCGGCCTGCGCGACGATTACGACTACTACGTGGACGTGGCCGGTGGCCATGGCTGCCTTGCGCCCCGAACCGCGCGATGATGTCACTACCCATCCCACTCTCCGCAACGACGCGGCACCGCAGGCCACATGGAACCAGCCAGAAAGGATGAGACGGCGGATGTGATTCCGCTGTTCCGCAACGAAGCGATCGAGGCTGCCACGCAGCGCTTCGGCTCCCCGGTGCAGGCACCGGGTGTCGGCATGTGGCTGGCTACCGGCTTCGTGGTTGCGCTGCTGGGCCTGGCGGTACTGTTCCTGGTGACCACCTCGTTCCCGCGCAAGGAAACCGTATCCGGTGCGCTGGTCCCCTCGCGCGGCCTGTTGCCGATCATCAGCCAGCGCTCGGGCATCGTCAGCAACGTGCATGTGGAGGAAGGCGCGAAGGTCCGCCAGGGCGACCCCATCGTCAGCGTCTCGGTGGATTCGGTGATCGACACCGGCGAAAGCACCGGCGCCACCCTGTCCGGCATGGCCGAGCGCCTCACCCAGGCGTCGGTCGATCGCGAACGCGCCACCGAAGCATCCCTGGAAAGCCAGGAGGCCGGCATCCGCGAGCGCATGCTGGGCACCACCCGCCAGCTTTCGGTACTGCGTGACAACGTCACGCTGTACCAGCAGCAGCAGGCCATCGCCGAGAAGACCGTGCACGACCTGGGCCGCCTGCGCGCGGACAAGCTGGTATCCGAACTGCAGTACCGCGACGCGGAAGTGCGGGTTCTGAACGTGCGCCAATCGGTGGCCGAAGTGCAGACGCGCATTGCCCAGCTGGAACAGGAGCACGAGCAGATGCGGCACGAGCTGGGCCGCCTCAAGGCCGAGCGTGACGCCAACCGCGCCACCGCGCTGTCCGAACTGCTGGGCGCGCGCGAGAAGGCGATCAACTACAAGCTGGGCACGCAGTTCAATCTGGTGGCGCAGTCCGCCGGGCAGGTCACCTGGCTGCAGGCCAAGCCGGGCGCCACGGTCACCGCCGGGCGCACGCTCGGGGTGATGATGCCGGAAGGCTCGCAGCTGTTCGCCGAGCTGTGGGTGCCCTCCTCGGCCATCGCCTTCGTCAATGTCGGCACCGACGTGCGGCTGATGTACGACGCCTTCCCCTACCAGAAGTTCGGCGTCGGCCGCGCCCGGATCGTCAAGATCGCGCGCTCACCGACATCACCAGAGGAACTGCCCGCCGACCTGCAGGCCGTGGAAAGCCAGTACCGCCTGCTGGCCGCGCTGGACGACCAGCAGATGCAGGCCTATGGCAAGGCGCTGGCACTGACCCCGGGCATGCGCCTCAAAGCCGATCTGGTTCTGGAGAAGCGTTCGCTGCTGGACTGGCTGCTGGAGCCACTGCTGGCGGCGAAACGACGGCAGGAATGAGGTTGACGGTCGCCGTCGCGGAACTGCAATGCCCACGCTCCGCGCAGGCCTGGCGATGAGGTGGCTTCCATGTGGCGACTGGGCGGCCGTCTCCAGGAACAGGAACGATGAACCTCAATCTCTGCCGGAAACATCTCCTGCAGCCGCTGTTGGCGTTGACCCTGTCACTCGCATTCCAGGCATCTGCTGAAGACGGCGCCCGAGGAAAGGACAGCAACGAGAATTCACTTGAAGACGTGATTCAGAAGGTTGCCGATGCCCCTTGGCCGCTGGGCTTCGATTTCTTCCGAAGCATGGGCGCACGTGAATTCATGCAGCAGGGCAACAGCAATACCGACCCCGTCGTTTTCAGGTCAAGCCCGATCGAGACCCGCGATGGTTACCGGATCGCCTATACCGAATTCAGGATCCATCCGCGCCTGGTGCAGGGAATCAGTTTCTTCTATGCCAAGCTGGAACAGGGTCATTGCTATCCCGCTGCGTCCTTGAAGGAAAAATACGCGCTTGAGCAGTTCATGTATCCGCCGAACCCGCACAATGCAGCCGCTGAACGAGTGAGCAGGGAATCTGCTTACGAGCTTCGTTCCAACGGGACTGTCCTGCACTTCACTACCGATGGATCCCGCGACGAGTGCCTGCTCAGCTTCTATCGCGCCGCACGCTAGGGATATGCGCCCCACCGTGCAGTGAAGGATGGCGTTTGTCGGGCGCTGGGCGCCCGGCAATTCTGGTTGGGTGCCCGCGTCGGCGTGGTTTCATTCCTGGCTGTAGCACGCCTCAAAGCCTGTCTGGTTCTGGAGAAGCGTTCGCTGCTGGACTGGCTGCTGGAGCCACTGCTGGCGGCGAAACGACGGCAGGAATGAGGTTGACGGTCGGCGCTGCTGTGGGCGCCGCTGCGGTGGGCTTGCGGGTATCGCCCACCACCCTGCCCTGATCGATGCGCACCAGACGGTCGGCCAGGCGCATGGTGTCGGGGCGGTGGGTGATCAGGATGCGGGTGATATCCAGCTGCGCCAGCGCCTGGTAGATGCGGCTCTCGCGCGCCACGTCCAGGTTCGCGGTGGCCTCATCCAGCACCAGGATGCTGGGCTTGCGGTACAGCGCGCGGGCCAGCAGCAGGCGCTGCTTCTGGCCACCGGAGAGGGTCGAGCCCATGTCGCCCACCAGCGTTTCCAGCTGCATCGGCATGCGCTGCACATCCTCCTTCACTGCCGCCATTTCCAGGCACTGCCAGACCAGCGCGATGTCCGGGCGCTCGGCGAAGAAAGTCACGTTCTCCACGATCGAACCGGTCAACAGCTCATCATCCTGCATCACCACGCCCATCCGCTGACGGACCACGCGCGGCCCCCAGCTGGCGATGTTCAGCCCGTCATAGAGCAGCTCGCCGGCGCTGGGCGGGTACAGCCCGGTCAGCACCTTCACCAGCGTGCTCTTGCCACAGCCGGACGGGCCGGTGATGGCCACGAACTCGCCCGGCGCAATGGCCAGGTTGATGTCCTTCAGCGCCGGCGCTTCCTGTGCCGAGTACTGGAAGTACACCGAACGCAGCTGGATGTGCCCCTCCATGCTGTCCGACGCCGAAGGATCCTTGCTGAAGCCCTCTTCGCTGGGACTGAGGGCAATATCGGCAATGCGGTCCGAATGCAGCTCGGTCAGGCGCCAGGCGATGCACTGGTCCACCAGCGTGGTCAGCCGGTTGCTCAGCTGCTGCCGGTAGGCCACGAAGGCATACAGCGCGCCTACTGTCAGCGTGTTGGCCAGTACCGCCTGGGCGCCGATGTAGACGATGGCCACCAGGCTGAGGCCATCAAGCAGGGTGCGCCCCGCGCCGATGCCAATCTGCAGGTTGGCGCTGTTCAACGAAGCACGCACCAGATCGGCGTACTTGTTGGCCCAGATCGATTCGCGCGAGAACTCGCCGCCCATGGTCTTGATCGACTGCATCGCGCGCAGCGTTTCGATGCGCGTCCCGCGCTCGGCGATGTTCGCCTGCAGACTGGCCATGCCCATCTTCATCGACATCGGGATGGCGGCCACCCGCATCAGTACGTACAGCCCCAGCGCAGTCAGTGCGACCAGACTCATCAGCGGCGAGTAGACGAACATCAGCACGATGATGCCCAGCGCCAGCACACCGTCCAGCAGTGCGCCGATGAGCCCGTTGGCGATCAGCTGGCGGATCGGGTCGATCGACTCCATCCGCGACAGCGCATCGGCCAGACGGCGTCGATGGAACCAGGTCAGCGGCAGGCTGACCAGATGATGGAACAGGCGCCGGCTCATGTCCCAGCCCATCAACGCCGACGCCCGCTGCAGCGTGACCCCGCGCAGCGCCTCGGCCAGGCTGTTGAACACGGCCACCGCACCGAACCCCAGCGCGAGCGCCATCAGGAAGCCGCGGTCGCCGCGCAGCACACCCTCGTCCACCGCCAGCTGCATGAAGAACGGTGACAACAGCACGAAGCCCTGCAGCAGCAGCGTATAGACCAGCGTATGGAACAGCGCGGTGCCGACGCCGCCCTTGAAGCGGATCATCGACCAGATGTTGAGCGGCGAACGCTGCTTGCGCGGCCGGAAGCTGGGCGAGGAACTGACCTCCACCGCGATGCCGGTGAAGGCCTGGGACAGCTCCGCTTCGCTGAAGGACAGCGATCCATGGGCCGGGTCGATGATGTGGTAGCGGCCGCGTGAGACCTTCTCCAGCACCACGAAATGATTGAGCTTCCAGTGCAGGATGGCCGGCGTGCCCAGATGCTGCAGATCGCTGGGCTCGCAGCGCACCGGCCGGCACTGCATGTCCAGCGCGCTGGCCAGCGCGATCAGCTGGTTCAGGTCCACACCGCGCTGGGAGTTGTGGTACTTGCGCCGCAGCTCGCTCATTTCCAGATCCGCGCCCAGCATGGACGAGCAGATCGCCAGGCATGCCAGCCCGCATTCGCTCACTTCAGACTGCACCCGCCAATAGCGCTTGTTGAACATCAGACATCCTCGTTCCGGTCGGGCATGGCCGGCTGCTGTCCCAGCCATGCATACAACTCGATTGCCGTGCAGTGCCAGGCGTACAGCCCTTCCCAGCGACCGTACAGTTCCGCCTCGCGCAGGCGCACTTCGTAGCCGCCACGGGACAGCACCGTCAGCACCTTCAGCGGGATGAAGCAGGCCTGCGGAAGCCCGGCGCGGTGCAGGCAGAAATTGAACAGCGCGCGCCCCAGCCGGCCATTGCCGTCGGCAAAGGCATGGGCATTGTTGGCCAGCGCCAGCAGCTGCACCGCAGACCGCAGGCCCTCAGCCGGATCGGGCGCGGCCCGTTGCCGCAGCAGCTCGTCCCAACGCGCGGCCCCCTGCAAGGCCGGCACCATCGGCAGCTGCGCGCGCCCATCACGGGCGCGGATCCATACCGGCCCGCTGCGCAGCGCGCCGTCACCGCCGGTGCTGAGCGAGACGAAGCGCTGTACATCGGCCATCGACAGCGGCCCCTGCACGGTGCGGTGCCACTGCCGATAGACGTCGGCCTCGGCCGCCTCCGCCGCAGCCAGCGCGGCCAGATCGAACGCCGGCATCTGCATGTGCGCCGACAGCGGATGGCGCAGCTGCTGCACCGCCGCCCGCAGCCGCGGATGCCCGCGATGGGACCACAGCGTTTCGCAGGGCTGCGCGCAGGGCAGCAGCGCGGGCAGCCTGAGGTTGCACGCCTGCAGCCGCTCTGCCAGCGCCGGGGACGGCGGCGGCGGCGGCAGCGGCATCAGCCCCCGTTCGGTGGCGACGGGGGCATCCGTGGGCGCGGTGGCGAGGCGTGCGGTCATCACTGCCCCGTCCCGGTACCCGGCAGCAACAGCACCAGGCCATGTTCGCGCGCCTCCGTGCCCGGCCGGCGCGATTGATACAACTGGGTGAAGTACGAGGTCAGCTTGACCATCAGCCACGGCTCGGCGTCGCACGGCACGAAACGCATGTCGATGTGTTCAAGCAGGAACTTGCGGGTCAGCCGCTGCAGGGCACGCCCCGGCTCGAAGCGGACGTCTGCCCGCGCACTGTAGAACACCACGATGTCCAGATCGTTCGGCACGGCATTGGAGACGTCCACGAAGCTGCCGCCCACCAGACAGCAGTGCACCTGCACCACCTGCGCCAGGTCGGCGAGTGCGCGCCCCAGCGCCGCCAGCCGCACCCGGCGCAGGCTGCTGCCGCCGAACGCGCGCTCGAAGGCCGCACGGTCGGCCAGCCAGGGTGAGGCATTGCCCGGTGTACTGGCAGCGATGGGCAGCAGGTACTGCGGCAGGCCCGCATCCACGATGTGCTGGAAGGGGGTTTCCACGGCGCCGGCGGGCGCGGCACCGGCCGGTCGGGCAGCGGGCGCCGGGCCCGCAACGCCCAGGTAGGCACGGATGCGCCCTGCCTGTGCGCGCACCAGCGCGGCCTGGTCCGGGAACACCGCGACCGAGACGTAGGCGAAGCGGTCGGCCACTGAAAGTGAAAGCGCATCGAATGCCTTGCGCACTGCGATGCGCTCGTCGGCGGGGAAATCACGCTCCGGGAAGCGGGCGGCATCGGCCGACGCCGCCGTCGGCGCCGAGCACCGCTGATACAACCCGGCGTTGACGATGGCCAGATCCAGATCGGAAAACGCGGGATCGAAAGCCGCGCCATCGCGCAGCGAAAAGCCGAAGCGGGCCGAGCCGACAATCTGCACATCGGCCACCGGCACCGCCAGCAGCTGGCTCACTCCCCGCAGCAGCGGCGCAAGGCTTTCGCTGTCGCCTGCACACAGTGCCGGCCCATCCAGCGCGGCCTCGGCGATCTGCTCGGCCGCCACACTGCGCGCGTGCTGTTCGCGAATCCATTCAGCGTAGTTCATCAGGCATCCAGGCCAACGGTGGAACGTCTCAACGCTAGCATATCCACGCGTCGGGCTTGTGCACGCAGCCCCGCAAATACATGCCTGAACAGGCAGCGCAATGCGTCGGACCAGTACCGCTGCCGCAGAGCGTGGTCTACTGTCGTCCCCCAAGGATGAGGCACATCGCATGATCCACCCCCGTTCCGCGCTCGGACGCGCGTTGCCGCTGGCCCTGCTGGCCCTGCTCTCGGCCTGCCAGAGCGAGAAGGTCGGCGAGTTCTTCAACCCACCGCAGGAGGTGCAGGCGCACAGCGAGTTCCGTGTCAGCGGGCTGCCGGCGCTGGCCTACCCGAACCTGGTCTCGTCGGCTTCGGTGGAAGGCGGGCAGGCCCGCGTCGATGGCAACGGCCCTGGTTACATGGATCTCCAGTTCTTCCCCATCACCTCCGCCGATGCGCTGGACAGCACCGACGCTGCGTGGGCCCGGCAATCGCAGTACCGCGCGCCGGATCTTTCCGGTATCGACTTCAGCACGCAGTTCGCCTTCCTGGTGGCGCACCCGGAGCTGTCCGGCTATGCCGCGATGACCAGCGGCCAGTACGCCACGTTCTTCAGCACGGTGAAGGTGGCGTACCTGGACGACCGCGTCGTGGTGCATCTGGACGCCAGCCGGCTGGGCAACATCAATCCGATCACGGCCCTGGGCAGCCCCTGGGCCGGCAAGCTGTACACCCTTGAACGGCGCGGCCGGACACAGCTGGAAGTGAAGCTTTACGAGAACCGCTACCGGTTCACGCTGGTGCCGGACACCGCGCCTCCGATGGCGCCCTAGCGGACCTTGTACAGCACCGCGGCGCCAGGGCGCGGCTCGAAGGCCGGCACGATCTGCTGGCTCAGCGCCCTGCCCTGGGCATCCCACACCAGGGTTCCCACCGGGTACTCGTCCTTGCGCGTCATCGCGTCGATCTGGCCGATGACCACGGTCGCTGCCGCTGGAACGTCCGGGTTCCAGCCGAACACACCTACCCGGCCGTAGAACACGGCCGGCGCGCTGGCGTCCAGGCGCCGGTCCGGGCACATCACCAGGCCACGATCCAGCATCACCCGCAGCGCGCCGACCGGGACCTTCTTCACCGTGGGCGTGGTGCGCTCGGCGCTGTGGCCGGGGCAGACATTGGCGGCGCGGGTGACCATGTGTTCGGCCACCTCGCGATCGGACTGGGCGAAGGCCAGCGTGGGGGCGAGGCAGAGTGCGAGCAGCGTGAGCGAGGACATCCGGGTCATTGCAGGTTCCTGTTCGGGGTGCGCAGCGACCTTAGCAATGGCGGACGGCGGAAATGCAAACGAGGCGTGAGGGACAACAGGCGGCTCAGGGAACGAGGCAGCGCTCGATCTGCAGCGACAGCGCATGGCAGGCATCGAACATGCCATGGACCAGCGCCGCCGAGGGATAACAGTCGGGATCGTCGTTTTCCCGGGCCACGTGGGATGCCTGCAGCACTGCCGTCAGCGCGGTGATACCGGATGCGCATCGGGTCGCCAGGGCCAGATCGAACGCACGCCCCGGGCTGAGGCGGGTTTCGGTCCAGGGCTGGCCATCCGCGCGCAGGTTCCTGCCATGGCCCAGCAGATGGGTGAAGAACGCGGACGGTGGCGAGGACGCGGCGGCATCGCTGAGGGCGTCTTCCATCTTTTCAGCAAGGGCGTCGGGAAGATCACGCAGCGCATCGCCGAGCAGGGCGTGCAGGCGGGGATAGTCGGGGCGCAGATCAGGCATGGCGGCAACCTCACAGGTGGGCCACCCGCAAAGGCAAGGTGGCGGACGGTGCGGGTTGGCGTGCCGGATACATGCCGCAGGAAGCCGGCGGATCAGTGATCCCCACGCACCATCCGCCGTGAACTGGCAGAGTGATGCATTGTCGCGATTGCAATTTTCACCGCAACCGCGACGCCGCGCGTCATGTAAGTTCGGGACGCCAATCCCGGCCAGGGCGGGTGCCTTGGCGCGACCATCGTTTGCCCTGCGCGGCCTCTGGAAAAGAGGCAGATGCGGCATTTGGCGCAGCACGCGACAGAGCGCCGCGAGCGAAACATCAACTTGTGACCGCCTTCACTCGACGCCGCTGACCGAGGCACGCCTGCGTTGATCCAGAACCCGCAGCACCACGGCGGGTCGCGACACAGTGCGGCCTGCCATCCGCCTCGCCGCCTATTCAGCCAACCCGACCTGAACCGGCGCATCATGGAGCCCTGGTCTGCAATGGAAGCGAACCATGGGACGGAACTGGATTGTGATGGGGGACCCGACCTCCAGCGGCGGACGGGTCATCACGGCCTCAAGTGAAACCGACATCGACGGCATCGGCGTCGCGCGGGTCAGCGACAAGGCGACCTGCCCTACCCTGCATAAAGGCGTCTTTCCAATTGTTGAAGGCGATGCCACCTTGATGGTGGACGGCCAGCCGGTGGCGTTGCACGGCAGCGCGCTGGCCTGCGGCTGCCGGGTGTTGTCCAGCCAGCAGGCCGTGGTGCATGTCACGGGGGGCGGAGGGGGTGGTGGCGGCGGCGGGGCCGCAGGCGGTGCTGGCAAGGCGGCCGCGGTCGCCAGCACGGCCGCACAGCTGGCGCGCGCACTGCCCACCGCGTTCGATCAGGCCATCCGTTTTCTCGGCCTGCAGGGCGCACCGTTGGCCGAGGTGCCGTACACGCTGCATCTGGCCGATGGGCAGACCCTTTCCGGCACCACCAATGCGCAGGGCGAGACGGCGCGGGTATCGACCGCGCAGAGCCAGGCCATCGTGCGTGCCGAACTGCGCCCGCCGACACAGCCGACCGGCTGCTGTGCGCGCACGGCACCGGCCAGCACCGACGAAGCGGAAGTGTTCGATGTGGACGGTGTAGTGACCACCTCCGAGGGCATGGGCACCTCCGTGGTACCGGTAAGCGCGCCTGGCCACGAACGCGCCATGACCGCCGGCGAGATCGAGATGGCACGCCTGGTGTTCGGCGATGCAGTCGACTACAGCACCGTGAAAGTCCATAACCACGGCTACTGGATGTTCTTCGGCTTCCAGGACAAGGACACCGCCGTGACGCCCAACGGGCAGATGTATTTCCCGAAGGGTATCTATCGGGAGGATTACTCGCTGGATACCGTGAGATTCCAGGCGTTCTTCATCCATGAGATGGCCCACGTCTGGCAGTATCAGCTTGGCTACAACGTCAAGCTGGTGCGGGCACCCCGGCCGAACATGAGCTACGACTACGTGCTTGACGAGACGCGGCTGCTGCATGACTACAACATGGAGGCCCAGGGTGACATTCTGGCGGACTACTTCCTCGTCACGTTCCGTGGCTCACAGTCGAGCATGAACAACACGCGTTATCGCGCGACGGCTGGCATCGGCGCACAACTCGAGCGCGCGCTCTCCCAGTTCCTGGCCGACCGCAGCAGCAAGGACAACCTCCCGAGGACGACCCGATGATGCGACTACAACTGCCGGTGGCTCTGCTGGGGCTGCTCCTGCCGATGATGGCCAGCTGCTCCTCGCCAGCCGGTCGCTACCAGCAGGCGACGATACAGAGCCGTGAGGGTGTGCCCTGCTTCGGCGTGCCCGATACCCATGAAACGCGCGTCAACGCCCCCCTTGTCACTGGCGTGTCCGTGATGGAAGTGGGCACCGGCGGCACCCCGCTATGGGAACATGATTTTCTGCGCGAGGGCACAACCGAACCTGCGCTGCCCCCCAGCCAGTGCCTCACCTACGGCGAGGGCGCGGCATCCGCCCCCGCGCTGCGGCCGGGCAAGCGCTACCAGGTGGAGATATGGGGGCGCACACCTGGCACGCCGGGCAAGAAGAATGAAGCACAGGCGCGTGTGTTCAGTGCCTGCTTCCACATGGTGGACGTGGCCGGCAAAAGCATGAAATCCGTCATATCGGACTGCGCGACTGCACTCTCGTCCGGACCGCCACCCGTACGCGAAGACGGCACGTAGCAGATGCCACTTCGAGGTGACCCGTTGATGCGACAGACGGTGGCCCTGGTGATCCTGCTGTTGCCAATGATGGCCACGGGTTCACAGCCCCATGGGACCTATCAGCGCGCCACGATCCAGGCACACGATGGCGTACCGTGTTTTGGCGTGCCTGACACGCGTGAGACACGTGCTGCCCCGCCGATTATCGCGGGCGTGACAGTGACGGAAGTGGGCAAGGGACATCCGCCTGTCTGGCAGCGCATCTTTCTTCGCGAAGGGTCTACCGAGCCTGCGCTGGGTCCTGGTCAGTGTCTGCCGTACGGTCAGGAGGGAGAGCCTGCACTCGGCACAGCTTTGCGTGCGGGAAAGCACTATAGGGTGGTTGTTTCCGGCTACACCCCAGGCACCTCCGGCACCACGAATGGTGCGGAGAAGCGTGTGTTCAGCGCCTGCTTCCACATGGTGGAAGCCGCTGATGCCGAGAGACCTGTCGAATCGGACTGCTCAACTGCGGCTTCTGCCGGCATGCCCTTGGGAAGGCGCAGAGTTCAATCCGAAACCCACGACAAACACCCTCGTTGAACTAATCTTGATCAACCCAACCATGTAAATGCAATCGCGGGAAGGAGC
Source organism: Stenotrophomonas sp. TWI169 (assembly GCF_039674705.1). Lineage (NCBI taxonomy): Bacteria > Pseudomonadati > Pseudomonadota > Gammaproteobacteria > Lysobacterales > Lysobacteraceae > Stenotrophomonas > Stenotrophomonas sp. TWI169. Next base: position 41,403 of record NZ_JBDJOB010000010.1, read on the forward strand.
AAGGGATGCACTTCTTCTACTTGGACGAGTCGGGCGATACCGGCGCGAACTTGGCGGACGCCCAGCAACCAGTATTTGTGCTTGGAGGGGTCAACCTGCGCGATGAAGGGTGGAACACAACCTACGCCGCTTTGTCCGACCTCCTCAACGACTATTTCGGCGGTGCACCTCCAGCTGCCTTCGAGCTACATGGGTGCGAGTTGCTTTCGCCCAATGGTGAAGGTCCCTTTGCGGGCCACCTGATTGAGCGGCGCTTGCAACTTGTACGAGATTTTCCCAGCGTAATCGAGTCGCGGAAGCATCACGTCCACTACATTGCCATAGACAAGTCGAAACTTGCAGCCGCCCTCGCGATCAATGTCGCCGCCCTTCCCACCCACGCAAGCACGCCCTATACCCTCGCGTACGACTACATGATTACCGAGATCGACCATAGGGTTTCAGAAGGTCTGGGCCGCACAGCGAGGGGGATGCTGATTATCGACAAGAAGGATGAGCACACTCATGCCATTGCGGAAATAACCCAACGACGCCGCTTCGGGAGTCCAGTGGCGTGCAGAACAAAGTGGATTGCCGAGTTCAGCTATCCCCTCGACTCGACACGCAATCTCCTCGTCCAGCTGTCGGACCTAGTCATCCTCTGCCTCCGGCGCTTCTTTGAGATTGAGGGCGGGTACAAGCCGGACACCCCGGCGGTCGTACGACAGTTCTATGCCGAGTGCTTTCGTCGGCTTTACCAAAGAACGCCAATTAAAAAGTTGGCTCTACATAAGGGCGCGGCGAATGCGACTCTCAACGCCCTGCTCGACGGCACGTGCTGCCGCCCAGCTCGCAACGTCGCCAAGAGGTACGGAATCCCCGCCTAACTCACGGTCGGCCTGGAGTGCCAGCTCCATGCCCCCAGCCGCCTAGCAGCCCGACCGAACCTATCCATCAGTCGATAGACGAAAACTCATTGAAGTCATCCAGCCAGTTTGGCGGGATGCTTGATGGCAAGCATGAACTTGCATAAATGATTGGCGGAGAGAGTGGGATTCGAACCCACGGAAGGTTTAACCCTTCGCCGGTTTTCAAGACCGGTGCCTTAAACCGCTCGGCCATCTCTCCGTATCGGCCCGGCACTGCTGGCCGGGAACGCATTCTCGCACGGCCGGAGGAAATGCCCAAGGCCCCCGCCACGGCTGGACCTCCAAGTCGCAACAATGTTCATAGCTAGCACTGTCCTAGACCACTAGCCTGCTCATTTCCGCTCGGCAATGGCCCACATGAACTCTCTCGACCTCCTCTCCATCCGGCCTGGCATGCCCGCCAGCGCGCTGGCCAAGCTACTGGGACATCGCTGGCGCGAACCGGATGAACAGGGCCGTCTGACCTGCCTGACAAAGGATGTGTTCGCCCGACTGGATGAGGAGCGTGCCGTTGGATATGTCCTGTTCTCCTGTTCGATGCCAAGGACGCTCCTGATTGAAGGATTGCGCACGGGCATGTTCATCAGCGATGCTCTGGCCGCCAACCCTCGCCTGACAGCACTTCCGGAAGATCCTGATACGACAGAGGCCGGGTGGACGCGCTATGGCTTCATCTCGGACGGTGGGATGAAGGTCACCGCGAACGTGAGCACACAGGACAACACGGTCAGGAGCGTGCGCCTCGACAATCCTTGTGCCGTCTACTGTGAGCCAGCCCTACCCGTCTTCGATCCGACGCTGACCAATGCCTTCGACCTGGAGCTGGGTCCGCAACGGATACTCCCCAGGGTCGACCGGGGCGACGAATGGAGCGGCGGTTGGACCCTCGGCCTGCCACCGGGCATCTCCTCCGCGCAATGGCCGCTCAGTGCAAGCAACGGGCAGCCACTGCGACACGCCTTCACCCTGCACCTGCCCCCGGAGTACCGAGTCAAGGGAGAGCAATGGGTTGCCCTGTGCATGTTTGTCGACGATCAGCAGGAGGAGCTGTCGCACGTGGAGGAGATCGCTGCGTTCTTTGACAGTCCGCTTGCAATGACACCGCCCGATGACAGCAACCTGCTTCCCTTCTGGCATTACCGCCATGCCAAGCATCCCCACAGCCGCACCATGGAGGACATCCTCGGCACACAGTACTGTGCGATCTGGCTCACACAGCAGGAATTTGAAGGCGAACTGAGCTTGCCCCCCAAGTCGCTCTCGACCCTGCTGGAAGACCCGCCCGGTTGGATAGAGAAGGACTACGCCAGCTACTTCCGCGACAGCTGGCTGTGCACCAGAAGCGGGGACGACCCTATTCCTGGCGCGGGAGTTGGCGGTGCTGCCAATCCGTCAGTCGCGTTGCCGATCAACGCGGTCATCCGCGCTGATGATCCCAATGTGGGCAGATCGCCCCGTGAATGGGAAAGCGAATGCGCCATCAGTGGATACATCGAGGCATTCAGCGATCTCGGACAAGAACTGAATCTGAGTCGCTGGGATTCCGTTGCCCACCTCGGTGGAACAATGCTGCCCCAGCAGGGCTACCCTGAGTTCGGCCCCTATTACCTCGAGTTCGAGGAAGGCTTCGGTGGCTTCAACTTTGGCGGCGGCAACGCCCAGCTCGATCTTGAACAGATGAAGATCGATTGGGCTTGCGGATGACAGCTACGCATTGAAACAAGAAGCCCCCGGACATGGCCGGGGCTTCTATTCTCTATTCGCGCGCGGCTCAGCCCGCATCCACCGCCAGCGCACCCAGCGCGCTGGCCTTGATGCGCTCCTTGGCCTTCTCGCAGGCGCCATCGCAATGCAGGCGCGAGGCCTCCAGCTGCGGCGGCAGGTGCTCGGCCAGGAAATCGATGAACACGCGCACCGCCGGCAGCAGGCCGCGACGCGAGGCAAACACGGCGTGGCACACGCCCTGTGGCAGCGACCAGTCCGGCAGCACCACTTCCAGTTCGCCATTGCGCACGGCATCGGCGCACACGGTCTCCGGCAGCATGGTGATGCCGAAGCCGTCCTTCACCATGCTCTGCAGCAGCGGGAAATCGAAGCCGGCCACGCGCGGCTGCAGGTCCACCCGGCGCACCTCGCCTTCCGGGCCATGCAGTTCCCAACGCTGGCGCGCCTCGTCCTCGCTGATGCTGAGGGTGACGTGCTGGGTCAGCTCTTCCGGCTCCTTCGGGCGGCCGGCGCGGTCCAGGTACTTCGGGCTGGCCACCAGCAGTTCCTGCACCTGGCCGAAGCTGCGCATCACCAGGCTGCCATCGTCGTCCAGGCGCGAGCGCACGCGCAGGGCCACGTCGTAGCCTTCGTTGATGATGTCCACGCGGCGGTTGCTGATGTTCAGCTGCAGCCGCACCTTCGGGTACTGCTCCAGGAACTTGGGCAGCAGCTTGGGCAGCTGCATCTGCGCCAACGACACCGGCACGCTGGCGCGGACCACGCCGCGCGGCTCCGCACTGAGGCGGTCCACCACTTCGCGTGCGGCCTGTGCTTCGGCCAGCATGGTCTGCGCGTGACGGTGCACGCTGGTGCCGACGTCGGTGACCGCGAAGCGGCGCGTGGAGCGCTGCAGCAGCCGCACGCCCAGGTCGGTCTCCAGCTGGCTGATGCGGCGGCTCAGGCGCGATTTGGGGATGCCCAGGGCGCGCTCGGCCGCGGCGAACCCGCCGTGGTCGACCACCATCGCGAAGTAGTACAGATCATTCAGGTCATGCATACCCGAGTTCCATATCTAGAACAATACGTGGCATTCAACCACCTTTATTCCGCCTTTGCAACAACCTATCCTTCTCTCCGTCGGCGGCAAACCCGCCCTTCCTTCCAGAACATAGGTGACTGCCATGAAGCTTCTGCATCTCGACGCCAGCGTGCTTGGCGACAATTCCGTCTCCCGCCAGCTGTCGGCGGCGGTGGTGGCCCGGTTCAAGGACCAGATCGACGGCCTGCAGGTCGATTATCGCGATCTTGACGCCAATCCGGTACCGCATCTGCGCAGCAGCTCGCTGGCCAAGACCGATGCGGCCGAGGCGACCGACGCTGAACAGGTGATGCAGCAGTTCCTCGATGCCGACGTGGTGGTGATCGGCGCGCCGATGTACAACTTCAGCATCCCGTCCACCCTGAAGGCCTGGATCGACCGCGTGGCCGTGGCCGGCCGCACCTTCAAGTACACCGAGAATGGCCCGGTGGGTCTGGCCGGTGGCAAGCGGGTGATCATCGCCAGCAGCCGTGGCGGCATCTACACCGATTCGCCGGCCGACTTCCAGGAGCCGTTCCTGCGCCAGGTGTTCGCCTTCATGGGCATCAATGAGGTCGAGTTCGTGCGTGCCGAGGGCATCGCCTACTCGCCGCAGCACCGCGAAGACGCCATTGCCGGTGCACTGGCTGCACTGCCCTCGCATGAGGCGGCGGAAGCGGCAACGGCGTAACGCGTTCCAGCGTTCAGCGCCCCTCTCTCCTCGTCTGGGCGTTGAACGCGGGCCGGGATTCCCCTCCCCCCTCCCGGCCCACCCCGACGGCCCCGCAATGCGGGGCCGTTTTTTGTGGCCCGGTTCCCGCCCGCCGGGCATGGCCCGGCGGAGACGGTACAGTGGGCCATGAACTACATCGTGACGACCACGCACCGCAGCGAATTCCCACACCCGATCACCCTGCTCCGCGGCCAGGCGCTGGCGGTAGGCGAGCGCTATGAAGGCCCGGAGGGCTGGGAGGACTGGTTCCTGTGCCAGGCCGAGGGGCAGCAGCCCGGATTCGTGCCGGCACCGGTGATCGGTCGCGATGCGCAGGGCGACGCGTTTGCCACCGCGGATTACTGCGCGCGGGAGCTGGATGTCGATCCCGGGCAGCTGCTGCGCGGGGTGCGCACACTGAATGGTTGGGCGTGGTGCATGCCCGAGGCGGGCGAGGCGGGATGGGTGCCGTTGGAGAAGGTGCGGGTTGTAGAGTGATCGCGGGGCTCATCCACGCAGGGCGTGGATGTAGCCGCATTGCAGATCCACGCCATGCGTGGATTCGGTGCCATGCAAGCATGGCACCCACCTGAGCCGGTTGTCAGGCGATGGTTTCCAGGCCACCCATGTACGGGCGCAGCGCTTCCGGCACGGTGATGCTGCCGTCGGCGTTCTGGTAGTTCTCCATCACCGCGATCATCGCGCGGCCGACCGCCACGCCCGAGCCGTTCAGGGTGTGCACCAGCTCGGGCTTGCCGGTGGCCGGGTTGCGCCAGCGCGCCTGCATGCGGCGGGCCTGGAAGTCACCACAGTTCGAGCACGAGGAGATCTCGCGGTAGGTCTCCTGCGACGGCAGCCAGACTTCCAGATCGTAGGTTTTCACCGCCGCGAAGCCCATGTCGCCGGTGCACAGCAGCACCTTGCGGTACGGCAGGCCCAGCTTTTCCAGCACGACTTCCGCACAGCGGGTCATGCGCTGGTGCTCGGCCTCGCTGTCTTCCGGCTGGCAGATCGAGACCAGCTCGACCTTCTCGAACTGATGCTGGCGGATCATGCCGCGCACGTCGCGGCCGCCGCTGCCCGCCTCGGCACGGAAGCACATCGAATGCGCGGTCATGCGCAGCGGCAGGCGCTCGGCGTCGATGATCTCGTCGCGCACGATGTTGGTCAGCGGCACTTCCGAGGTGGGGATCAGGTAGCGCGTGGACTCGCCGACGGCCGTCTTGAACAGGTCATCCTCGAACTTCGGCAGCTGGCTGGTGCCGCGCAGCGATTCGGCGTTGACCAGCAGCGGTACGTTGGTTTCCTCGTAGCCGTGTTCGCCCGTGTGCAGATCGACCATGAACTGGGCCAGCGCACGGTGCAGGCGCGCGATCGGGCCGCGCAGCACGGTGAAGCGCGAACCGGACAGCTTGGCGGCGGTTTCGCCATCCAGCCAGCCGTTGCGGGCGCCCAGTTCGACGTGGTCCAGCACCTTGAAATCGAACTGGCGCGGGGTACCCCAGCGCGCCTGCTCGACGTTGTCGTTCTCGTCGGCACCGGCCGGTACGTCGTCGGCCGGAAGGTTCGGAATACCCAGCGAGATTGCTTCGATCTTCTCGCGCAGCTCGTCCAGCGCCACTTCCGAGGCCTTCAGTTCGTCGGCGAAGGCGGCGACCTCGGCCATGATGGCCGAGACGTCCTCGCCCTTGGCCTTGGCCTGGCCGATGGCCTTGGAGCGGCTGTTGCGCAGGCTCTGCAGCTCCTGGGTCCGCACCTGGATGCGCTTGCGATCGGCCTCCAGGGACTCCAGGGCAGACACGTCGAGCTCGAAGCCGCGGCTGGTGCGCAGGCGTTCGGCGAGGTCGGCGGGCTGGTGGCGGAGCAGGGCTGGATCAAGCATGGCAGGTGTCGTGGTGGGTGTCAGGACCGGGATTATCGCCTGTTATGCGGATTTCTGCCGCCCGGTTCATTCGGGCCGTGGCAGAATCGGGCTATTCCGTACTGGTCCGGTCCATGTCTGCACCCCGCTCGTCGTCTGCCAAGTCGTTCACTGTGCATATTCCGCGCAACGCCCTGAAGATCGCCGGCATCGCTTTCGGCGTGGGAGTGCTGCTGTTCGTGGTGGTCTGGCTGACCGGCCGCGACAAGGAATTCTTCCGCGCCGACCCTGCGGCACAGACGCCGCAGGAAACCGCCCAGGTGGAGCCTCTGCCGGAACCCCTGCCGGCGGCAGCCGGGTCCAGCGACATGCCCGACGCCAAGCCGGCGCCGGCACCGGAAGACGCCCCGAAGCTGGTGGAAACCGCTCCGCCCCCGCCGCCTGCAATGGCTGAACCGGCACCCGCTGCGCCCGGCACCGTGCCGGCCGCCGGTGGCGGCAGCCAGCCCATGCCGATCGCGGGCCAATCGCCGCCGCCGGCCTATCCAGCCGCCGCACTGCGTGCCGGCGAAACCGGCAGTGTGGTGGTGCGGGTAGAGGTGGACGCTACGGGCTATCCGAACAACGTCACCGTCATCCAGCGCAGCGGCTCGCGTGACCTGGACCGCGCAGCGACCGACGCGGTGCGCCGCTGGCGCTTCACCCCGGCGCAGAGCAACGGGCAGGCGGTGCCGGGCACCATTGAAGTGCCGTTCGACTTCAAGACGCAGTAACTGAACGCATACCGGAAGGCAAACTGAACCCTCCCGGTTGCGTTGACGCAACACTGACACTTTTCTTCGTGGCCTCGGGCAACACTCGGCACGTCGTCAACCGACGTAAGGAGTTTGCGATGACTGTCACCACCCATGAAGACCTTCATTCGCCGCAGATGCAGCAGGACGGTACGCCGCGCCGGGCCACATCGCCTTGGCTGTGGGTCGCGCTGATCGTGGCGATGTTCGCGGCCGCGCTGCTCTGGCTGCGCTATTCCGGACCGGATGAGGTGGCGCCTGCACCGGTCGGCGAGCGCATGCTGCCAGCCACCGAACAGACGCCTGTTGCCGAAACGGCACCGCCTGCCGCACGACAGGCCACGCCGGCCACGAGCGAGCGCAAGGCAGTGCCGCCGGTGCGCAACCGCGAGGCGCGCCCGCTCGCCAGCAACAGCAAGCCGGACTATCCGGCAGCTGCGCTTCGTAACGGTGTGCAGGGCAGCGTGATCGCCAGCCTTGATGTGGATACCCGCGGCAACGTCACCAATGCCGCGATCGTGTCGCGCAGTGGCGAACGCAGCCGTGACCTGGATCGTGCGGTCCTGCGCACGGTGCAGAACTGGAAGTTCCAGCCGGCCATGCAGGATGGCCGTGCTGTGGCCAGTGTGGTGCGGGTCCCGGTGGATTTCCGTACCGAGCAGCGTTGATCGCGGACGAGGGGTTCGTGATGTTCGACGGAGGCTTCGGCCTCCGTCATTTTATGCGGAAAAGCGTGCCAACCAAGGTTGGCACCTACCGCGCAATGCGATCCGCCGGGCATGGCCCGGCGCTACCGATTCGGCGGGCCTGGCCAGGCATGGCCCGGCGCTACCGATGATCTGAGAGGTTGAATCCGGCGCTGCGTGCCAGGCCGTCGAAGTCGGGAAACGAGGTGGCCACGTTGGCGATGTCGTTGATCCGTACTTCGCCGTCGCTGATCTGGCCGGCAATGGCAAAGGCCATGGCGATGCGATGGTCGCCGTGGCTTTCGATGGTGCCGCTGCCCAGACGCGTGCCGCCATGCAGGGTCGCGCCGTCTTCGGTTTCATCCACCTGCATGCCCAGCGCGCGCAGGCCGGTGGCCATCGCTGCCAGGCGATCCGATTCCTTCACCCGCAGCTCTGCTGCGCCGCTCACCACGGTCTTGCCTTCGGCGGCGGCGGCGGCGACGAACAGGGCCGGGAATTCATCGATCATGTCCGGCACCAGCGCTTCGGGAATGCGCGCGCCCTTCAGCGGCGCGTAGCGCACCACCAGGTCAGCGACCGGCTCGCCGCCCTGCTCCGCTGGATTTTCTTCGGTGATGTCCGCCCCCATCAGCCGCAGTGCATGCAGCAGGCCGGTGCGACGCGGGTTCAGGCCAACCTGCTTCAGGCGCAGCTCGGAGCCGGGAATGATGCTGGCGGCCACCAGGAAGAACGCTGCCGAGGAAAAATCGGCAGGCACCGCGATGTTGGTGGCACGCAGGCGCTGGCCACCGTGCAGGCGCGCCTTGCCCGGCGAGAACTCGATCTGCACGCCGAACGCGGACAGCATGCGCTCGGTGTAGTCGCGGGTGGGGTGCGGTTCGACGACGCTGGTTTCGCCCTGTGCGTACAGGCCTGCCAGCAGCACGGCCGACTTGATCTGCGCGCTGGCCACCGGCGAGGTGAACGCGATGCCGTGCAGTGCCTGGCCACCCTGCACGTGCAGCGGCGGCGTGCCATCGTCCTGGGTATCGATCTTCGCGCCCATCTGCGACAGCGGGCCGGTGACACGGCGCATCGGCCGGCCGGACAGCGATTCGTCGCCGATCAGGGTGCAGTCGAACGACTGCCCGGCCAGCAGGCCCGCCAGCAGGCGCATGCCGGTGCCGGCGTTGCCGCAGTCCAGCGCTGCGCTGGGCGCCTGCAGGCCATCGATGCCGACGCCGTGGACGATGCGCTGCGACGGGCTGGGGGTTTCGATGCGCACGCCCAGCTGGCTGAAGATGCGCGCGGTGGCGCGGGTGTCTTCGCCTTCCAGGAAACCCTCGATGTGAGAGGTGCCGTCAGCCAGCGCGGCGAACATCACCGAACGGTGTGAAACCGACTTGTCGCCGGGAATGGTGAGGCTGCCCTGCAGCGGCTGGCCCTTGCGGGCGATCCAGTGTTGCGCGTTGCTCATCGTTCGATCATTCCGTAGACGCCGGCGGGCCGGCGGTGCATCAAGGGGCGGTGGCCGCGGCCACCGCGGCAGGCATCAGGGCACGGCCACCGGATAGGAGCCGAGGACCTTGATCTGCGCCGAGTGTGCTTCCAGTTCGGCCAGCGCGGCCTGCATCGGCGCGTCGTCGATGTGGCCGGCCAGGTCGATGAAGAAGCCGTACTCCCACTTCCCGTGGTGCGAAGGCCGCGACTCGATGCGGTTCATGCTGATGCCGTGCCGCGCGAACGGACTGAGCACGTCGAACAGCGCACCCGGCTTGTCATGGATGAAGACCAGCACCGAGGTACGGTCATGGCCGGAGGTCGGGAAGATGTTGCGGCCCACCACCAGGAAACGGGTGGTGTTGTCGGCATCGTTCTGGATCGGCTTGGTCACCACCTTCTTCAGGCCGTACACGTGGCCGGCACTTTCGCCACCGATGGCCGCCGCATCGTCGGCGTTGCGCGCGCGGCGTGCGCCTTCGGCGTTGCTGGAGACCGGAATCTTCTCGGCCTTGGGCAGGTTGGCGCGCATCCACGCCGAGGTCTGCATGAACGACTGCGGGTGGCCGTAGACGCGTTCGATGTCCTCGATGCGGCCGCTGCGCGACATCAGGTACTGCTGCACGCGCAGTTCCACTTCGCCGCAGATCTTCAGGTTGGAGGTCAGGAACATGTCCAGGGTGATCTGGATGGTGCCCTGCCCCGAGTTCTCCACCGGCACCACGCCGAAATCGGCGTTGCCCGCTTCCACTTCCTGGAAGACTTCTTCGATGCTGGCCAATGGCAGGCCCAGCGCCGAGCGACCGAAATGCTTGAGCACGGCCTGCTGGCTGAAGGTGCCTTCCGGGCCGAGGTAGCCGATCTTCAATGGCTCCTGCTGGGCCAGGCAGGCCGACATGATCTCGCGATAGACGTGCACCAGCACTTCATCGCTGAGCGGGCCTTCATTGCGGTCCACCACCATGCGCAGCACCTGTGCTTCACGCTCGGGGCGGTAGTAATCGACGGCGGCGGCAAGCTTGCCCTTGGCCTTGCCGACCTGGTGGGCGAACTGCGCGCGCTCGGCGATCAGGCGCTGGATGTCGCGGTCGATCTGGTCGATCTTCGAACGCACGTCGGCCAGTGCCAGCGGCGCCTGGGTGGGTGCCGGCGTCGATGCAGCCCTGGCCTTGGACGTGCCCTTGGACGCAGCGCTGTCCTTGGCCGGTGCAGCCTGCTTCGGCGCCTTCTTGCTGGATTTGCTTGCCATCGGAATTCCCTGTTGCGTGGGCACGCACCGACGGTGCGCGCCGTTCATTGCTCAGCCGTAGCGCTGCTGGAAGTCGGCCATGAAGGCGACCAGCGCCTCCGCACCCGCCAGCGGCATGGCGTTGTACAGCGAAGCACGGATGCCGCCGACCACCTTGTGACCCTTCAGCGCCAGCAGGCCGGCGGCCTTGGCCTCGGCGACGAAACGCGCATCGAGGTCGGCGTTGGGCAGGAAGAACGGGATGTTCATCCGCGAGCGCGCCGCGTGCGCGACTTCATTGCGATAGAAGCCGCCGGACGCATCGATGGCGCCGTACACCAGCGCGGCCTTGGCCGCATTGCGCCGGGCGAACTCGACCACGCCGCCTTCAGCCAGCATCCACTTGAACACCAGCCCCGCCAGGTACCAGTTCCAGGTGGGCGGGGTGTTGAGCATCGAGTCGCGCGCCACGTGCGAGCGGTAGTCGAAGATGTCCGCGCGCGGCTGGCCACTGCGCTCCAGCAGGTCGCGACGGATGATCATCACCGCGATGCCGACCGGGCCCAGGTTCTTCTGCGCGCCCGCGTAGATGACGCCGTAGCGGCGCACATCCAGCGGTTCGCTGGCGATGGACGAACTGAAATCGGCCACCAGCGGCACATCGCCGGTATCGGGCACGTCACGGAACTCGACGCCGTGGATGGTCTCGTTGGCGGTGATGTGCACATAGGCCGCATCGGGCGAAAGCTGCCAGCTGCTGCGCGCGGGCAGCTCGCGGTAGCCCCCGTCCTCGCTGCTGCCAGCGATGTTGACGTCCACATAGGGGCCGGCCTGCTTGACCGCCGTCCTGCCCCAGTGGCCGCTGACCACGTAGTCGGCACGCTGGCCGGGGCTTGCGAAATTCAGCGGGATCAACGCCTGCTGGGTGGTGGCGCCGCCGGACAGGAACAGCACGGCGTAGTCCTCGGGAATGTCGAGCAGGCGGCGCAGGTCCGCCTCGGCCTCGGCGGCGACGGACATGAATTCCGCACCGCGATGGCTCATTTCCACGATCGAGGCGCCGGTACCGTGCCAGTCCAGCATTTCCGCCTGCGCCTGGCGCAGGACCGATTCCGGCAAGGTTGCAGGGCCGGCACTGAAGTTGAACGCGCGCGTCATGTCACACCTGTGGGGCAAGATCCCTAGTATGCCGCAGTGCACCAGCCTTGCGGCCTTGCGCGGCAAGGGAAATTTGGTTTCATCGGAATCCATCGCCCGCGGCACTGCACCGGCAGTCGCCGACCTGGGCCGGCGCCTGCCCGAAGCACGGAGACGACAGGCTCAGCGCGCGCCGAACCAGAGCAGCAGGCTGAGCAGCGCAGCCAGCAGCAGTGCGCTGACCAGCAGCCACGGCCAGCGGCGGACCCGGCGCGGAGGAAGGGGCTCCGCGGGCGCCCGTTCGGCCTCGCGGCTGGACTCATCCTCGGCCGCCAGCGGCCGCCGGCGCGGATCACGCGGCACTTCCAGCACGAAACGGTGCTGGCCATCGAATACCACCTGGTCGCCCGGCTGCAGCCAGCAGTGGCGCACGGCCACGCCGTTGACGCAGGTGCCATCGGCGCTGCCCAGGTCACGCAGCAGGACGCGATCGCCGTGCACTTCCACGCGCGCGTGCTGTTCGGCGAACGCCGGATCGTCGATGGCGATGTCGGCCTCGGTGCCGCGGCCGATCACGCGGGCGCGCGACAAGGTGAAACTGCGGCCATGGTGCAGGCCACCGACGCCCCGCAGCAGGCGCTGCTCGTCGCCGGCATCTTCGCCGTCCGGTGACGGCGCCTGCAGCAGGCTCTCGGCTTCGCCCCGCAGGACCATTTCCACGCCATCGACATACACTGCATCGCCGGCGCGCAGCAGCGCCATGCGCCGTACCGGACGGCCGTTGACATGGATGCCGCGGATGCCGTTGCCGACCTGGAGCCAGAGGCCGCGATCATCCATGCAGAACTGCGCCAGCAGCAACGCGCCGTTGCCTGCTTCGCCCAGCCGCACGCTGCCGTTGGCATGGCGCACGATGCGTTGCACCCCGGGCCGCAGCGGCTGGTCGGGCTGTTGTTGTTGACTGAAGTGAACAAGCAGGTTCTGCACGCGGCGCAGCCTAGCAGGTTGGCCGGCATCGAAGAAGAACCCCGGATGAGCGCTTGGCGCGGACGCGATCGATGCGCACAATGCTCGCCCTCTCTGATCACCCCGCCCTGCGCCAGGAGCCTGCATGTCCACCATCGATGTCCGCCACGCCCACGCCCTGCCCGACGCACAGGCGCGCGAGGCGATCGAACAGGTTGCCGCCAAGCTGGCCGAGCGCTTTGGCCTGAAGTCCTCGTGGAGCGCCGATGTGCTGAATTTCTCCGGCAGCGGCGTGGACGGCGCGATCGAGCTGCAGCCGGGCGCCGTGCGGGTGACCGCCAAGCTCGGCTTCCTGCTGTCGGCAATGAAAGGCATGGTCGAAAGCGAAATCCAGCGCGTGCTGAAGGAAAAGCTGGGCTGAACCACGACAGCGGCCGTCACGGCCCTGCAACGGCGGCGCGCGCTACTCTCGGGGCAGGTCCAACTCCCACGGGAAGTGCGATGAACCGCTACGAAAACGACGACCGCCGCGACGACGACGCCACCTTTGGTGAACAGGCCGGACGCTTCTCACGCAAGCTGAGCGATTCGGCCCAGCAGGTCTGGCTGGCCGGACTGGGTGCGCTGGGCCGGGCACAGGCCGAAGGCAGCCGTTTCTTCGATGGGCTGGTGAAGGAAGGCGAGGCCTGGGAGGCCCGCCGCCGTGAGCGCGCCAGCGAGCAGGGCCCGGGATGGCGCGACAACGTCGAGTCCTCGCTGGATGAGGCGCGCGAGAAGGCCTCGGGCACCTGGAACAAGGTCGAAAAGGCCTTCGACGACCAGGTGCAGGGCGTGCTCAGGCGCCTGCATGTGCCCACCGCCGACGAGCTCACCGCGCTGGAGGCACGCCTGGACGCCCTTCATGCGCGCCTGGCCAAGCTGGAGACGCGGGCGGCCTCGGGCAGCGATGCGCCGGCCCCGGGCAGCCACCAGTCGCCGGGCAGCGTGCCCTGACGATGGATTGTTGCAATGCAATAAAATTTGCCTGACAATCGCGAGCAACCCGCCAATCGCTTCGCCTGCCGTTTGTTCCCTCCCCTCACGGCTTCAGGATTGGCGGGTTTTTCGTGCCTGCGGAACGCCGATCTGAGCGTTCCATCACGCTTGCTGTGGGGAACGTCCTGACCCTGCCAGGCAGTGCGCGCTTTACACTGTCTGCTTCCGTTTTCGCCCCTTCCGCGCTCTCCCTGCATGCTTCCCTGGATTCTGGCCCTGCTGTCGGCCCTGCTTATCTGTTCCCTGGCCGTCGTTCACCTGTGGTGGATCAAGCGGCGGCAGAAGGAGATGCAACTGGGCCTGCAGGCCTTGGCCGGCATGCACTGGCGGGAGTTCTCCGCGCTGGTCAAGCGGATGCTGCGCGAGCAGCGCGGCCTGCGCGAACTGGAGGTTCCTGCCGAGGATGCCCGCGAGCCCAGCAGCGATTTCCTGCTCAGCGATGGCCCCAATACCTGGCGGGTGTCCTGCAAGCATGGCCTGGCCTATCGCATCGGTACCGCTGCGGTGAACGAACTGGGCGCGGCAGCGCGGCTGGCCGGGGCCAAGGGCGGCGTGCTGATCACCGAAGGCCGGATCCAGCGCGATGGCCGTAGTGCCGCCGAGCTGCAGGCCGTGGAGGTGCTGGACGGCCCGCGCCTGTGGCCATTGCTGCAGCCCTATCTGCCGGCCGACATCGATGCGCGCGTGCGCGCCACTGCACGCCACGAGGCCCTGCGTCGCATCGCCATTGCCGCGTTGGCCTCGGTAACCGTCGGCCTGCTGGTCGGCCTCGGCCTGCAGGGCCTGCACCTGGCGTCACCGGCGCCGCAGGCGGTGACCGCCCCTGCCTCCGCCGACATCGCCGCCGCGGCGCCTGCCGCTGTCTCCCAGGCGCCCGCACCGGCAGCGGCGGCGCCTGCTGCTGCCGTTTCCACGCCGGCAGACGATGGCCACAGCGACCCCAACCCGGATATGGCGACCCTTGACCGCTACCAGGCGGATCTGGCCCGGGCGCTGGCTGGACAGCCCGGCATTGCCAGCGGCGTCTGGCTGACCCGGCAGACCCTGGCGATCAACCGCACCGGCGAACTTGACGATGTATGGCCGCGCGTCTGCACGCAGGTCCTGCGCTACCCCGCGCTGCGCACGGTGCGCGTGCAGCTCAATGCCCGCCCCGGCGTGGATGAGCCGGTGCGCTGGCGGCAGTGCGCGACGTATTGATCTGAACGCGCGGAAGCGTGCGCGCTAGCGCGCGCCGGGCGCGAAGCGGGCCACCAGATCCCAGGCATCGCCGAGGAACACCTGGCGCACGCGGGTGATGGGCTGTTCGCCCCGCCAGGTCAGGCGTTCGATCACCAGGCAGGCGGTGCCCGGCTTCACGTCCAGCAGGCGGGCAGACGCCGTGTCCGCACCCCACGCGCTGATGCGGTGCTGCGCCCGGGTCCAGGACACATTCTGCAGCAGCCAGCTGCCCGGCGCGGTGGTGCTGAAGTCCACCTCCAGCACCTCCGGTACACCCACCGGGCTGATCAACCGGTGCTCCAGCGCCAGCGGGCGGCCGTCGGCCAGATGCAGACAGCGCATCGCCAGCAGCATTTCACTGCCGGCCAGCTCCACTTCACCGGCATTGCCGGCGTCGGCCAGGCGCAGCTCGCGCTGCAGCAGCCGGTACCCGTACTGGTGGCCACGCGAGCCGACCTCCATCGCGATGTCCGGAATCTCCAGCGCCACCTGTTCCAGATGCGGTGGCTGCCGGGCGACGAACGAACCGGCCCGGCGGCGACGCTCGATCATGCCGCTCTCGGCCAGCGCGGTCAGCACCTTGTTGACGGTCATCCGCGAGCAGCCGTACTGCTCCATCAGTTCGTGCTCATAGGGGATGCGGAAACCCGGCGCCCACTCTCCGCTGAGAATGCGGCTTTCCAGGTCGCTGCGGATGCGCTGGTTGAGCGTGGCGGACTTGCTGGCCTTCACGTGACAGGTCTCGGTGGCGGGAAGCGATCAGCCCAGCACGCCGCGCAGGGCGGCAGCGAAGGCGGTGGTGATCGCCTCGCGCTGGAGGTGGCGGCCTTCGGCCACGCATTGGCGGCCATGGCGCCAGACCGATCGCAGCGCGCCATTACGTGCGGCGAATACCCAGCTGTCAAGCCATGCGTCATCCCGTCGCGCCTGCAACGCGGGATGTGCGGCGTCCAGTTCAAGCAGGTCGGCACTGGCTCCGACCTGCAGGCCGGCGGCCACGCCCAACGCCTGAGCGCCGCCGTGCAGCGCCCCCTCGAACAGGAATCTGCCGCTGCTGCGGCTGGCATCGGCAGCCAGCACGTTGCGCCCGCGCAGCGCCAGGCGTTGGCCGTATTCGAGCAGGCGCAGTTCCTCGGCCGCATCGATCAGCACGTTGGAATCGGACCCCACGCCGAAGCGCCCGCCTTCGCGTGCGAACGCCTGCATCGGGAACAGGCCATCGCCCAGATTGGCTTCGGTGATCGGGCACAGGCCGGCGACGGCCCGGCTGGCGACGATGGAGGCGCGCTCGTCATCGGATATGTGGGTGGCGTGCACCAGGCACCAGCGCGCGTCCACCTCGGTGTGCGCGTACAGCCACTGCACGGGACGCTGTCCACTCCACGCCAGGCAGGCGTCGACTTCGCGCACCTGCTCGGCGATGTGGATGTGCACCGGGCCCTCGTTCAACGGCAGCAGTGCTGCCAGTTCATCGCCGGTGACGGCCCGCAGACTGTGCGGGGCGATGCCCAGCACCGCATCGGGCAACGCAGCCAGCGCAGCACGGGCACGCTCCAGCAGCCGCGCAAAACCGTCCACGTCGTGAATCAGCCGACGCTGGGCCGGGTTCGGCGCTGCACCACCGAAATCGGCGTGGGCATAGAACACCGGCAGCAGGGTCAGGCCGATGCCGGTCTGTGCCGCGGCTGCGGCAATACGTGCACTCATCTCGGCCCGGTCGGCGTAGGGCCGCCCCTCCGCATCGTGGTGCAGGTAATGGAACTCGCCGACACGGGTGAAGCCGCTTTCCAGCATCTCCATGTATGCCTGGGCAGCGATGGCCTGCACTGCGTCCGGGCGCAGGCGGGCAAGGAAGCGGTACATCAGTTCGCGCCAGCTCCAGAAACTGTCGCCGTCGCCGCCCCCGATCTCGGTCAGGCCGGCCATGCCGCGCTGGAACGCATGGCTGTGCAGGTTCGGCAGGCCCGGCACTAGGATGCCGACCCGGGCATCCCCATCCTGCGCGGGCTGCCCCACGTCGATCGCGGCGATGCGCCCCGCCTGCACCTGCAGGCGGACATCGCGGGCCCAGCCATCGGCGAGCAGCGCGTGGGCGGCATGGAAACAGGACGGGGAACGCGAATCGGACATGGCTGGACAACCCGAAATGGACACCTATATTGTATAGACATATAAGCACAGCCGCAGTGTGGATGCCATGCATGTCGATATCCTCTGGTCCAACGTCCATCTGATCACCCTCGACGGTGAGGGCCTGGGTGTCCTCCGTGACGCCGTGCTGGCCTGCGCGGGCGGCCGCATCGTCCACGTCGGCCCGGCCGGCAGCGATGCCCATCTGCAGCCGACCACCCGCATCGACGGCGAAGGCCGCTGGGTCTCGCCCGGCCTGATCGACTGCCACACCCACCTGGTCTACGCCGGCAACCGCGCCAACGAATTCGAGCAGCGCCTGCAGGGTGTGAGCTATGCCGACATCGCCCGCGCGGGCGGCGGCATTGTCTCCACCGTGCGCGCCACCCGCGCCGCAACGCCAGCCCAGCTTGCCGCCGAGAGCCGTCCTCGCCTGCTGGCGATGCGCGCCGAGGGCGTGACCACGATCGAGATCAAGTCCGGCTACGGCCTGACCCTGGACGACGAGCGCAAGCAGCTGCAGGTCGCACGCGCGTTGGGCGAGGAGTGCCGGGTGAATGTGGTGCCGACCTTCCTGGGTGCCCATGCGGTTCCCCCGGGCCGCCAGGCGCAGGAGTACATCGACGAGGTCTGCGACGTGATGATTCCGGCCATCGCGGCCGAGGGCCTGGCCGAAGCCGTGGACGTGTTCTGCGAGAACATCGCCTTCTCCCCTGCGCAGGCGCGGCAGGTGTTCGACGCCGCACGCGCGAACGGACTGGCGGTGAAGATCCATGCCGAGCAGTTGAGCAACCAGCACGGGGCAGAGCTTGCCGCCGGCTTCGGCGCGCTGTCGGCCGATCACATCGAACATCTGGATGACGCCGGCATCGCCGCGATGGCGGCGGCCGGCACCGTTGCCGTGCTGCTGCCGGGCGCGTTCTATTTCACCCGCGATACCACCCCGCCGCCGATTGCCGCGCTGCGTGCAGCGGGTGTGCCGCTGGCACTGGCCACCGACAGCAACCCGGGCACCTCGCCGCTGACCAGCCCGCTGCTGGCGATGAACATGGGCGCGACCCTGTTCCGCCTGACGGTGGACGAGTGCATCGCCGGCTTCACCCGCGAAGCAGCGCGTGCGCTGGGCCATGGCGACCGCATCGGCCGCCTGGCCGTGGGCATGGACTGCGACCTGGCGATCTGGGACATCGACGCGCCCGCCGACCTGGTCTACCGCATTGGATTCAACCCGCTGCACGCGCGCGTGGTGCGCGGTCAGCCCGACCTGCCTGCCTCCTGGAGCAACACATGAGCAACACCCTGGTTCTTCGCCCCGGCCATGTCACCCTCGCCCAGTGGCGACAGGTCTATCGCGGTGCGCCGCTTGCGCTGGATCCGGCGGCGCTGCCGGTGGTACGCGCCAGTGCCGCCGCCGTGGCGGCCATCGTCGCCAAGGGTGCGCCGGTGTACGGCATCAATACCGGCTTCGGCAAGCTGGCCAGCGTGCGCATCGAGCGCGAAGACCTGGCCACGCTGCAGCGGAACATCGTTCTTTCGCACGCCGCAGGCGTGGGTGAGCCGATGCCCGCCAGCGTGGTGCGGCTGATGATGGCGCTGAAGCTGGTCAGCCTGGCCCAGGGGGCTTCCGGTGTGCGCGAGGAGACGCTGCTGCTGCTGGAGGCGATGCTGGTCAAGGGCGTGTTGCCAGTGGTGCCGGCGCAGGGCTCGGTCGGCGCATCGGGTGACCTCGCACCGCTTTCGCACCTGGCCAGCGTGATGCTGGGCGTGGGCGAAGCCTTCATCGGCGATGAGCGGCTGCCGGCCCGGGACGCACTGGCGCGGGCCGGCCTGCAGCCGGTTGAACTGGGCGCAAAGGAAGGCCTGGCCCTGCTCAATGGCACCCAGTTCTCCACCGCCTATGCACTGGCCGGCCTGTTCGAGATCGAGACCGTGTTCCAGGCCGCGCTGGTCACCGGCGCACTGTCGGTGGAAGCGGCGAAGGGATCGGATACACCGTTCGATCCGCGCATCCACGCCATCCGCGGCCAGCGCGGACAGATCGCCACGGCCGCCACGCTGCGCACGCTGATGCAGGACTCGGGCATCCGTGAATCGCATCGCGACAACGACGTGCGGGTGCAGGATCCGTATTGCCTGCGCTGCCAGCCGCAGGTGATGGGTGCGGCACTGGACATCCTGCGCCAGGCCGCCACCACGCTGGAAATCGAAGCCAACGGCGTGTCCGACAATCCGCTGGTGTTCACCGACACCGGCGAGGCGCTGTCCGGCGGCAACTTCCACGCCGAGCCGGTGGCCTTCGCGGCCGACATGCTGGCGATGGCGGTGTGCGAGATCGGTTCGATCAGCGAACGCCGCCTGGCCATGCTGGTGGATCCGGCACTGTCCGGCCTGCCGGCTTTCCTGACCCCGCGCCCCGGCCTGAATTCCGGCTTCATGATTCCGCAGGTGACCGCCGCCGCGCTGGTGTCCGAGAACAAGCAGCGGGCCTATCCGGCCAGTGTGGATTCGATCCCGACCTCGGCCAACCAGGAAGACCACGTGTCCATGGCCGCACACGGTGCGCGCCGGCTGATGCAGATGGCCGAGAACGCGGCCAATGTGATCGGCATCGAGCTGCTGGCCGCCGCACAGGGCTGTGACTTCCATGCGCCGCTGCGCTCCAGCGCTGCCCTGGAGAACGTGCGCGCCACCCTGCGCGCGCAGGTGCCGACCCTGCAGGACGACCGCTACTTCCACCCGGACATGGTGGTTGCCACCTCGCTCGTGCGCAGCGGCGCGCTGGCACGGGGCCTGGAAGCTGTCCTGCCGACCGTGGAGCCGCAGGCATGAATGCCCACCCCGAATGGCTGACGGTGCACGAGGGCGATGCCCCGCTGATCGTCAGCTTCCCGCATACCGGCAGCGAGCTGCCGCACGATCTGATCGGCGACTATCACTCGCCGTGGCTGGCGCGTCGCGACGCCGACTGGTGGGTGCACGAACTGTACGACTTCGCACGCGGCATGGGCGCGACCACCGTGCGGTCGGCGATCTCGCGTTCGGTGATCGATCTCAACCGCGATCCCAGCGGGGTATCGCTGTACCCGGGCCAGAACACCACCGGCCTGTGCCCGCTGACCACCTTCGACAACCAGCCGCTGTACCACGCCGGGCGCGAGCCGGACGAAGCGGAGATCGCGCGCCGTCGGGACACCTATTTCGCGCCTTACCATGACGCGCTGGCCGCGCAGATCGCGCGGCTGCGCGCACGTCACGGCACGGTGGTGGTGTATGACGCGCACTCGATCCGTTCGCATATTCCGCACCTGTTCGACGGTGAACTGCCGCAGTTCAATCTCGGCACCGCCGGTCCGTCCGGCGCACCGGATACCTCCTGCGACAACGCACTGAGCGACGTGGTGGAGAACCTGCTGAAGATCAGCGGCATGAGCCAGGTGCGCAACGGCCGCTTCAAGGGCGGCTGGATCACCCGCCACTACAGCAACGTGGCCGGCGGCGTGCACAGCCTGCAGATGGAGCTGGCCTGTCGCGGCTACATGCACGAACCCCTGCCGGACCAGGTGGACGAGCACAGCTGGCCCACCCCGCTCGACCCCGACCACGCCGCACCGCTGCGCCACACCCTGGCGCAGGTGCTCAATGCCTGCCTTGAATTTGCTACGAACCGGAGCGCCGCATGACCCGCAACGACCCGTCCCGCACCATCGCCGCGCCGACCGGCACCACGCTCAATGCCAAGAGCTGGCTGACCGAAGCACCGCTGCGCATGCTGATGAACAACCTGCACCCGGACGTGGCCGAGCGCCCGCAGGAACTGGTGGTGTATGGCGGCATCGGTCGCGCCGCACGCGACTGGGAAAGCTTCGACGCCATCGTCGAAACGCTCAAGCGCCTGGACGATGACCAGACCCTGCTCGTGCAATCGGGCAAGCCGGTGGGCGTGTTCCGCACCCACGCCGATGCACCGCGCGTGCTGATCGCCAATTCCAACCTGGTGCCGCGCTGGGCCAACTGGGACCACTTCAACGAGCTGGATAAGAAGGGCCTGGCCATGTACGGCCAGATGACCGCCGGCAGCTGGATCTACATCGGTGCGCAGGGCATCGTGCAGGGCACCTACGAGACCTTCGTGGAAATGGGGCGCCAGCATTTCGGCGGCGACCTGACCGGGAAGTGGCTGTTCACCGGTGGCCTCGGCGGCATGGGTGGTGCACAGCCGCTGGCTGCCGTGATGGCCGGCGCCTCCTGCCTGGCCGTCGAGTGCCGCAAGAGCAGCATCGACATGCGCCTGCGCACCGGCTATCTGGATACCTGGACCGACAATCTGGACGAAGCCCTGCGCCTGATCGACGAGTCGTGCAAGGCCGGTACGCCGAAGTCGGTGGGCCTGCTCGGCAACGTCGCCGACGTGCTGGCTGAACTGCTCAAGCGCGGCGTGAAGCCGGACCTGCTGACCGACCAGACCTCCGCGCATGACCCGGTGAACGGCTACCTGCCGCAGGGCTGGACGGTCGAGCAGTGGGATGAAAAGCGTGTCTCCGCCCCCAAGGAAGTGGAAAAGGCTGCGCGTGCCTCGATGGCCAACCACATCCGCGCCATGCTCGGCTTCCACGCGCTGGGCGTGCCGACAGTGGACTACGGCAACAACCTGCGGCAGATGGCGCTGGAAGAAGGCGTGGCCAATGCCTTCGATTTCCCGGGTTTCGTGCCGGCGTATATCCGCCCGCTGTTCTGCCGTGGCATCGGCCCGTTCCGCTGGGCGGCGCTGAGTGGTGACCCGGAAGACATCGCCAGGACCGATGCCAAGGTGAAGGAACTGATTCCGGACAACCCGCACCTGCACCGCTGGCTGGACATGGCCGCCGAGAAGATCAAGTTCCAGGGTCTGCCGGCGCGCATCTGCTGGGTGGGCCTGGGTGACCGCGATCGGCTGGGGCTGGCCTTCAACGAAATGGTCGCCAACGGTGAGCTGAAGGCGCCGGTGGTGATTGGCCGCGACCACCTGGACAGCGGCAGCGTCGCCTCACCGAACCG
The DNA here is from genome assembly GCF_039674705.1 of Stenotrophomonas sp. TWI169. Classification (NCBI taxonomy): domain Bacteria; kingdom Pseudomonadati; phylum Pseudomonadota; class Gammaproteobacteria; order Lysobacterales; family Lysobacteraceae; genus Stenotrophomonas; species Stenotrophomonas sp. TWI169. The sequence continues at coordinate 63,382 of NZ_JBDJOB010000010.1, forward strand.
CGAAACCGAAGCCATGGCCGACGGCTCCGACGCAGTCTCCGACTGGCCGCTGCTGAACGCGCTGCTCAACACCGCCAGCGGTGCCACCTGGGTATCGCTGCACCACGGCGGCGGCGTGGGCATGGGCTTCTCGCAGCACGCCGGCATGGTCATCGTCTGCGATGGCACCGAGGCGGCCGCCAAGCGCATCGGTCGTGTGCTGTGGAACGACCCGGCCACCGGCGTGATGCGCCACGCCGATGCCGGGTATGAGATTGCCCTGGAGTGCGCGAAGGAAAAGGGGCTGGACCTGCCGGGCATTCTGGGCTGATCGTGACCCGGGTGTCGCCGGGCATGGCCCGGCGCTCCCGGCGCGGTACCTGCGATGCCGGGCATGGCCCGGCGCCATGCGCTTGACCCCGCCCCCGCCGCTGACCAAGATGCGCCATCGCCACTGACGGATCATCGCGATGTACCGCGCCCTTGCCGCGCTCTTCTGTGCCTTGACCGTTGCCCTGCCTGCTCTGGCGGGGGATGTTCGCAACGATCTTCCGACCCGGATGGATGCGCAGTTGCAGGCCAACCGCGAACGCTATGGCATCGCCGACCAGGCGGTACTGGTCGCACACAACGGCCAGGTGCTGTACCAGGGCGCCAGCGGTGAACGTGATCCCGCTACCCATTCACCGGCCACCGTCGATACCATCTTCGCCGCGCAGTCGATGGCCAAGCTGCTGACCAGCACGCTGGTGATGCAGCTGGTCGATGAGGGCAAGGTGGATCTGGATGCACCCGCCAGCCGCTACGTGCCGGACTTGCCCGCAGCATGGCAGGCGATCCGTGTGCGTGATTTCCTCAACCACAGCTCCGGTATCGGCGAGTACTACGAGCGGGTGGACAACCGCTGGGTGAGCAAGGGCTACACCGGTGTGGCGCCAGATCTTGCCGCTGCACTGAAGGTGGCCGGCGCGGCACCGATGCAGTTCGCCACCGGAAGCCGCGTGCAGTACACGCAGGCCAACTATCTGGTGCTGACCGCATTGCTGCAAACGCATTACGGCAGGCCCTACCCGGCAATCGCCCGCGAACGCATACTGCAGCCGTTGAAGATGGCCAGCACCTCGTGGGGTGTCGCCAGCGTGCCAGCCCTGCGCGCGGCCGTGCCGTACATCGGCAAGGATGGGCAGCTGCAGCCGGCCAACGAAGATCCGTGGCCGGACTACGGCTGGGGCCATGCCGATCTGCAGACCAGCGTGGGCGACATGAACCGTTTCCTGCAGGCGCTGGCCACCGGCAAGCTGCTGCGCACGGCGACCCTGGAAAGACTCTGGCAGCCGCAGAGACTGAGCGGTGGCGGCGGCAATTTCTTCTCCACCGGCTGGGACACCACCCGCAGCGACGGCTACACCCAGGTCGGTCACGATGGTGGCACCCGTGTACGTGCGCGATTGGCCTACAAGGGCACGCTGGCCAGCGGCTACTGGGTGTTCGTGTATCTGACCAACGGCAGCGCACGCAACGTGTGGTCGAGCACGCTGGTGGAAAGCACGATGGCGGTGGCCGCACCGAAGGAATTTCCGCATGCGGTGTTGTCCGAACGCTTGATTGCCTATGCGCTGGAAGATGATGCAGGCGCTGCACCGGCCCTGCGCACATGGTTGCGCGACAGCAGCGGCATCGCGGCCAACGAACTGGAACGCGCGATCAACACCGATGGCTACGCCATCTTCGCGAACCTCGGTGCGCGCAGCGCGTTGAAGGTATTCGCCCTCAACACCGAGCTGTATCCGGATTCGGCCAATGTGTGGGACAGCCTGGCCGAGTGTCATGCGGCATTGGGTGAGAAGGATGTCGCAGAGCGGCTGTATGCGAAGTCGAAGGCGCTGGCGAAACCGTCTTTGTAGAGCCGAGCCGATGCTCGGCTCCGTAAAAATAGCAGCCGAGCATGGGCTCGGCTCTACAGGTGCACCAGCCCCCATACGCCGGTGATGGGTGACGTGGCGCCGTCGACCTGTTAACTTTCGCGCCACTTTCATGGTTTACAGCATTTCCGCATGTCGCTCGCGCCGTACTGCCCTACCCCGTCGCTGCTGTTCCTGGCCGTCTCGTTTGGCCTGGCCCCAACCGCCCAGGCCGCCCCGCAGGCCACTACCCTTGATGCCGTGCAGGTCACTGCGGCCGATGCCAGCGCCCAGGCCCGCGAGGCGCTGAAGCGCGTACCCGGCGCCAGCAACGTCATCGACGTGGCCAAGGCCGACAGCCGACTGGCCAGCAGTGCCGATGTACTCGCCTTCCAGCCGGGCATCAGTGCGCAATCGGCCGGCAACGAAGGCACCAAGGTCTCGATCCGTGGCTCGGGCATCAATCGCGGCCCGGGCGCGCATGCCTCGGGCATTGCCGTGTCCCTCGACGGCCTGCCGTTGACCGGCCCCGGCGGCACGCCCTACGAACTGCTGGAACCGCTGTGGCTGTCGCGGGTGGAGGTGCTGCGCGGCGCCAACGGCTTCGAGCGCGGCGCGCTGGCGCTGGGCGGTGCCATCGACTATGTAAGCCGCAGCGGCCGTGATTCGGCCGGCATGCAGCTGCACTACGAAGCGGGCAGCCGTGGCTACCAGAAACGCGCCATCAGCTGGGGCGGTGTCAACGGCGATCTCGATTACTTCCTGGCCTACACCGATACCGAGTTCGATGGTTATCAGCGCCATGCGCGCGGTGACGGCAAGGGCGCGATGGCCAACATCGGCTGGCAGATCACGCCCGACCTGCAGACGCGTTTCTTCGTTCGCTACCGCGAAACCAATCACGAAACGCCCGGTCGCTTGACCCGCGATCAGATCCGCAACGATCCGCGAGCCGCGAACGCAGCCAACCTGGCCATCGATGCGCGCCGCCCGCAGCCGGGCAGTACCTGGGTCGGTAATGTCACCACGCTGCAGATCGACGAGGATTCTTCGCTGCAGGCCGGGCTGGTCTATCACACGTATCCGATGGACTTGAACGAGAGCCTGTACCGCCAGCAGCTGGACTACGCCAACCTCAACGCCACGCTGGACTACCACCACCGCCACCGGCTGTTCGGCCTGGACAGCCGAACCACGATCGGTCTGCGCGTCACCCACGATCTGGACGCCGATGTGCGCGAGTCGCTGCGCTTTGCCAGCAACGGCTATGCCGCCGGTACGCGCACGCGTGACTTCCGCCACCACGGCACCGACAGCACACTGCACGTCGGCAATACCCTCGCCTTCAATGACCGCCTGCGCATGCAGACCGGGCTGGCACTGATCAACACCCGCCGCGATGTGCAGGTGACCTGGCCGAGCAGCGGCGGCCGCCTGCGCGACCACGACTGGGACTACGCACCGCGACTGGGCTTCACCTGGCAGCACAGCGCTCAGACACAGTGGTTCGGCAACCTCAGCCGCTCGGTGGAAGCGCCGCATCCTTGGTCGATGATCTGGGGCTCGAACCAATACTTCGGGCCGGGCAACGGACCGTCCAGCGGGCGCCAGCGCGCGCCGGTGCCGATGCAGAACCAGACCGCCACCACGCTGGAACTGGGCGCGCGCGGTAACGCGGCGCTGGGTCGCTGGGAACTGACCGGCTACTACGCGCACGTGAACCACGAGCTGCTGAGCGTGGAGTTGCAACCGGTGCCGAACCTGTTCATCGCAGAAAACAACGCCAGCCCCACCGTTCACCGCGGCATCGAAGCCGGTTTGGACAGCACGCTGTGGCAGGCCGCGCCGGGGCGCCTGTCGTTGCGCCAAGCGTACACCTTCAGTGATTTCCGTTACCGCCACGACGCGCGCTTCGGCAGCAACCGCCTGCCGGTCCTGCCGCGCCACAGCTACCAGGCCGAGCTGCGCTTCGATCATGCCTCCGGCCTGTACGCCGCGCTGAACACCGAATACGCCTCGCGCATCGCGGTGGACTACGCCAACAGCTACTGGGCCGACAGCCACTTGATCTTCGGCAGCCGCATCGGCTACGACGCACCCGGTGGCCGCTGGCAGGCGTGGGCGGAGATGCGCAACCTCGGCAACCGCCACTACGCGGCCACGGTCACGCCGGGCTACGACGACGCCGGCAAGGATGTCGCCCGCTCCACGCCTGGCGAAGGCCGGGGCATCTATGCAGGCGTGCGCTGGCGTTTCGATTGATCGCCCCGGGCGGCGCCGGGTGTGATCCGGCGTCGTCGTTTCAGCCACTTCGACGACGTACCCGGCAGCGTCCCACCGCGCGAACCATCGCTGGCGTGAGCTGTTGCGTGCGCTTGTGCTTGTCAGCGTGCGGGCGCCGAAACACCTGGCTGCGTCACTCCGGCCGCGCCTTGGTCACCGCTTCGATGCGATGGCCATCGGGGTCGACCACGAATGCCGCGTAGTAGAAGTCACCGTAATCGGGGCGCGGCCCGGGCGCACCGTTGTCAGCGCCCCCGTTGGCCACGGCGGCTGCGTGGAAGGCATCCACGGCCGCTGCCGAGTGCGCGGCAAACGCTACGTGGAAACCGGGACCCGGCGCTGCGGCGTCATCACGCAGCTTCAGGCACAGCGCATCCTCATCATCGACCACCCCATAACCGATCGCGGTCTCGTCCTCGAAGACCCGGCGAAACCCAAGCGTGGCGAGTGCGGCATCGTAAAAGCGGCCTGCGGCATCGAGGTCACGGACGCCGAGGGAGAGGTGGTGCAACATGGGGACGTCCTTGCCGGGCACGCAGCAGCGCGTTCGCGTTGATTCTAGCGCGCAGGTGGCGCGACAGCCCTGAGCAGCTGCGCGGCGACCTGGTCAAACGGAGCGATATCCTGCAGCGCGCGGCACATCGCCACCGCGCCTTCCACGCTGGCAATCACCAGGCTGGCCAGCTCACCCGCAGCGGCTGGCGCATGTCCTTCGGCGACGAGCGCCCTGGCGAGATGATCGTGCCAGCGCGCGAACACCTCGGCAGCTGCCGCGCGGGGCTGGCTCGGCACCGCGTCCATCGGCTCCTCAACGGCAGCGGCCAGCACCGGGCAACCCGCGCGGAACCCGGAGCGCAGCAGGCGCTCGCGCCACATCGCCAGGAACTGCTGCAGGCCCTGCACTGCGCCGCCCTTCAGCAGCGCCACCAGCAGCGCTTCCACCTTGTCGCCGGCCATAAGCGTGGCGCGCGCCAGCAGCTCCTGCTTGCCGCCGGGAAAGTGGTGGTAGGTGGACCCCAGCGGCGCGTCGGCCAGCTTGGTCACTTCACGGATGCTGGTTGCGTTCAGCCCGACCCGAGCCAGCATCTGCGCGGCGGCATCGATCACGCGCTGGGGAGCGTCGGACGTTCGCGGACTCATGGCTGCGCCTTGATAAGACAGTCGTCATAGACTAGCGTACCGTCGATTCTATAACACCCGTAATAATCATGAATCTCTGGTTCCGCCTGCTCCATCTGCTGCTGTGCAGTCTGTTCCGGCCCAGGCTGGAGGCGCCTTTCGGCGTGTCGCGGCTGCAGTTCCGGGTGCTGCCCAACGATCTGGACAGCAACCTGCACATGACCAACGGCCGCTACTGGAACATCTTCGATCTGGGCCGGTTGGACCTGATCCTGCGCATGGGCCTGGGCAAGGTGGCGCTGCGCGAGAAATGGGCGCCGATCGTCGGCGCCGGCACCATCCAGTTCCGCCGCGAGCTCCGGCCATTCCAGCGCTTCACCCTGGAAACACGCCTGGCCGGCTGGGTCGGCACGCGCGTGATCATGGAGCAGCGCGTGCTGGTCGGCGACGGCCAGAAGATCGCCACGCGCGCCCTGCTGGTCACCGGCATCTATGATCGCCGCGCGCGTGCATTCGTGGGCATGCAGCAGATGATGGACGCCATCGGTTCGCCGTTGCCGCCCTCCCCCGCACTCAGCGCCGCCGCCGAAGCTCTGCTGGCTGCCGACGCCGCGCTGAAGCGCGACGACGACTGAGTTCCCGCCATCACGTCCCGACCTGCGGCATGTTCCTGCCGACCATCACCGGGCGGCGCGCCTCGCCAGTGCCTGGTTGATCGCAGCCTCGGCCAGCGGTGCCATCACCGCGTAGCCTTTCGTGGTGGGATGCACGCCGTCGCCGGCCAGGTCGGCATCCAGACCGCCCTGCGCGTTGGCCAACGGCGTGTGGTAGTCCAGGTAGACCAGCTGTTGTTCGTCGGCATGGCGTTTCAGTGCACGGTTCAATGCACGCACCTTCGCGGCGGGCTCGATACCAGGCATCCAGGGGTACTCGCTGACCGGCAGCACCGAGGCCAGCACCACGCTGATGCCCTGCGCTTTCGCCAGCGCCACCATCGCCTGCACGTTGTCTTCGATCATCGCCTGCGTGGCCTGGCCGGTATTGCCGGCGATATCGTTGGTGCCGGCCAGGATCACCACCACCTGGGGATGCAGCGCAAGCACATCCTGCGGGAAGCGAACCAGCATCTGCGCCGTGGTCTGGCCACCGATGCCACGATTGAGATACCCCTTGCCGGGGAAGAAGGCGGCACTGCCCTCAGCCCCCCAGCCCTCGGTGATCGAGTCGCCGTAGAAGATCACGCGTGGCTGTCCGGGCCGGGCAGCAGGCAGGGCTGCGTTGGCGTCACGATAGCGCTGCAGCTGCGGCCAATCCGCCAGACGCTGCTGCATGAAACGGACTTCGTCCGGCCGCAGCTGGTCCACTGGCCGTGTCAGCAGCGGGTTGATGGCGGGTGCCTCGGCCGCGTTCACGCCGCCGGTCATCGCCAATGCCAGCGCGATGGCGCCGGCCGTCAAAGCAGGAATGCGCATGCCGATCTCCCGTAGCGTTCTGTTCCGCACTCAGCGTGCCGCAGCGCGCGCGGCCACGCCAATCACCTTCGCCGGCATCCACATGCCCGGCGTCCAGCCACTGGCCGCCAGGATCGCCTTCGGATCGTCCTGTTCGATCAGGGCGCGTACCGCTTCGCGCTTGTCCCTGGCCTGCAGGTAGTACGCCTTGGCGATGCGGTAGCCCACCCAGTAGCCCAGATCGTAGGGCGCGTCGGAGCCGGGCGTGTAGTTGTACAGCCAGGGCGAAAGGTCGGTACTGTCCAGGTCCAGCGCGAATGCACTTTCGATGTGCACTTCCCTGCCCCGCGTCCATGCCGCGTGGCGTCCGTTGCCGACGTTGCCGGAAACCAGTTCGGTGATGAACTCGGCCACGCCTTCGGCCAGTGACAGGCGCAGCACCGTCGCACGCGGATCGCCCTGCTCGAAATCGATCGCACCGGTCTGCTGGATGTGCACGTACTCGTGCGCGATCACATGCACGAAGCGGTCCTGCACATTGGGGTTCATGAAGTCAGCCGCGCAAAGGGCTTCCAGCCCGATCAGCACGCCCCCCGGATGGGTCAGGCCGACCGGGCGACCGCGCCCGACCATGATCGCGACCGGTGGAAACCTCGCCTGCGGATAGATCGCCTGCAGATTGGCAAACACCTGCACCAGCCGCTGGCGTACCGCAGGCAGTTCATCCAGGCAGGTCCGGCCATTGGCGTACATCGCCGGGTCGCGACGCATGGCGTCGGCGATGCGCTCGGCGGTGACCCGTCGCCGGCTCGCGAACTCGCCCAGGCTGGGGGTCCCTTCGGCCAGGTACTGCGCCAGCTGCGCCACGCTGGGCTGGCCATCGGTTGTGTCGTAAAGGGCATAGAAGCGGCTGGCGTCGGAAATCAGGATCTCCGGCCCTGGCGCTGCACCATGGGCCACGCCGGCCGTCCCGGCCAGCGCCAGGGCAAGCAGGCCACGCAGGGAAACGAACATCGATCCGTCCTTGGTGGAGACAATGCCAGGCAGGCAATCTATCACTGCGCCCCCTTCGCCGCAGCAGGCGGGTGCGGCCGTTACGCCCCTGTGCCAGACTCACCTCGGCATCTGCCATGGATGATGGCGCACCGCACGATGATGATCGTTCCCGCGTACTGGGCCGAAGCCCGCCTGCAGGCCCGTTTCCGCGGCCGGCCGGTGGTCGTGCGTCGCTTCGGATGGTCCGACACAAGCCCTGCCGACGCTCAGGCACACGCCGAGCGCCGGGCCAACGAAGCGCTCAATGCCATCCTCGCCGGGCAGGCACTGCCGCGCCGCGAGGTCCGCAGCAACTACGGCGTGGAAGGCGTGCCGATCCGCGAGCAGATCGTGCAGCGCGATGGCGGCGTGGTGATCACCCGCAACAGCTACGGTGCGCTGTGCCTGAACACTCCGGACGTCCTGTTCGCCGACATTGACCACCCGCAACCACCGGCAGGATGTGTGATGCCCGTCGTCATCACGGCAACCCTGCTGCCTGCCGTTGCCCTCATCGGCACCCTGCTCTGGCACTGGCTGGTGGGGCTGGTACTGGGCGTGGCAGCCGTGGCTCTGGTGAATACCGCGATGCTGATGCAACGCAGGCGTCGCCTGGCCGCTGCCGGTGGCGCCGAGGGCGTGGCCCTGCAGCGGGTTGCGGACTTCAGCAGGCAGCACCCGGACTGGCATCTGCGCGCGTACAGGACGCCGGCCGGGCTGCGGATACTGGCCATGCATGCCACGTTCTCCCCCGGCGACGAGGCGCTGCAGGCGTTCTTCAACGCACTGGGCACCGACACGCTGTACGCGCGCATGTGCCGGCTGCAGCACTGCTTCCGGGCCCGGCTAACACCCAAACCATGGCGTGTCGGCCTGAAGTACCGCATCCGCCCGCCCGCCGCCGCGTGGTCGGCCGAGCAGGCCGACAATCCGGACCGACTGGCCTGGATTACGGAGTATGAAAGCAAGAGTGACGGCTTCGCTGCCTGCGCCTATCTGCGCAGCTTCGGCGACACCACCCGGGTACATGCCAGGGCCGAGCATGTGCGCGACCTGCATGATCGCCTTTCGCACGCGCAGGACCGCCTGCCACTGGCGTGAGCGCGGATGCCCAGGCAGCGCTCTCCACGCACAACTTCCCTGCTGGGGCGCCTGTCCGGCCGCACCGCGATCGACCTGTCGCTGTCGAGTCTGCACCGTTGATCGCAGAGCATCCGTGGATGATCAATCTGCGGTTTCCTTGCGCAGCGCCCCGCAACGCAGCGCCTCCTGGGCAATGTCGTCTCGTAATCTGTTCTGCAACCAGCTGATCCTGAAACGTTCGCGGCTGGGTTCCCCCGCAGGCAGCAGCGCCATCAGTGCATCGCTCAACGCCGGACGCCACTGCTCCTGCGCGCCTGCCAGAACGTGCTGGTCGAAGTTCGTCGATGACACGCGCTTCCATGGCAGCATCATCGCGTACTGGGATGTGGACACCAGCACGGTTTCCGGGCGGCCCGGACGGCTTACGACCACGGTCATGCTGGGATGGTCGTCAGTCCAGAGGCCGCGGAAATGCGCTGCAACGCGCTCCTGCAGACCTTGCCCGGCCAGCGCCCGGCGTGCCCAGGCCTGCTGCTGGGCGAACGAGCATCTGGCCGGCGGCGTGCTGCGCAGCTGTGGATCCAGCGTCAGCATGGTGGACCGGTCCAGCCGCGAAGCGATCAGATCCACCGTGGCGTCGCGGGTCAACGGCGCTGCCTGCAGCGCAGCCTCGAACGCTGACATCGCGCCGAACGGCAGCAGCTCCGGCACCCGCGGTTGCACGTCGGGCGGGTCAACCACCTGTACACGAGTGGTCACGCCGTAGGCATCGCGCCGGATGACCCAGCGCTCAGATACGGAACCCCAGCCAGACCAGTCGTACGTGACGTGCACGCTCATCGGCCGCTGGACCGCCGTGGCCACAGGAGAAACCAACAGCGGAGCGAGCGCCAACATCCATGCCTTCATGTGACTTCCCCGGCTCTGTACTACAGCAGCCGACCATGGCTCGGCTCCACAGGATGCAGGAAGGCCGCCCGAGGGCGGCCTTTCCATTCCTCACTTGGCGTTCTTCACGTAGGTGTCGAACCAGTTGAGCATCTCCGCCACCAGCTGCTCGTTCGACTCCAGCGCCGTATACCAGTGCGGCTCGTTCGGCAGCATCACCAGGCGGGTGGTGCCGCCGTTGCCACGGATCGCCTGGTACAGCTTGCGCGACTGGAACGGCTCGGTACCCGGATTGGCATCGTCCTCGCCATGCACCAGCAGCAACGGCAGCTTGATCTTGTCGGCGTAGAAGAACGGCGATGCCTTCAGGTAGACATCCTGTGCCTGCCAGACCGAACGCCGCTCGTTCTGGAATCCGAACGGAGTGAAGGTCTTGTTGTAGGAGCCGCTGGTCGCCACGCCCGCCTTGAACAGGGTGGTATGCGCGATCAGGTTCGCGGTCATCAGGCCGCCGTGGCTGTGGCCGGTCACGCCGATCCGGTTGCGATCCACCACGCCCATGTCGACGGCCTTGTCCACGGCCGCCTTGGCATCGGCTTCCAACTGCTCCAGGTAGGTGTCGTAGGCGTTCCTGGGATCACCGACAATCGGGAACGAGGCATTGTCGATGATCGCGTAGCCGGCCAGCAGCATCAGGCGGTACGGCTGCAGGCGGGTGAACGTCTGCTGCGAACCGGAGACCTGCCCGGCCTGCGCGGCATTGGCGAAGTCTGCCGGATAGGCGTAGAGGATGGCCGGCACGCGCTGGCCTTCCCGGTAGCCGGGCGGCGTGTACAGGGTGAACGACAGGTCCACGCCGTCGGCGCGCTTGTAGGTCACCAGCTGCTTCTTGATCTGCCGCACTTCAGGCGTGGGGTCGACCAGCTTCGTCAGGGCCGTCGCGGTGGAGGTGTACTGCGCCTCGCCCTGCTTGGCGTCCGCCACAGCATCGCCCTGCTGGCGCAGGAAGGCGTTCGGCGGGTCCATCACCGACTGGTGCCACGTCAGGTAGCGGCCGGGCGTATTGCTGAAGCCCAGGAACTGCTCGTAGGCATCGGCATCGCTGCGGAACAGGCGCTCACTCTTCAGTGTGGCCAGGTCCAGACGGTCCAGGAACGGGCGATCCCCCTGCGGCGAAGCGCCCTGCCCGCGCAGGAACACGTACGTCCCTTCCTGCCGCACCACCGGTGCGCCATTGGGCAGGCGCTTGAACACCAGGTTGCCCGGATCGCCGTACAACTCGTCGCTGGACATGTCCCACAACAGGCGGCCCTCCTGCCGGGGCTTGTCCACATCGACGATGCGGGTCTGCACCCAGTGCCGGTTCTCGTCATTCTCGAACTGGAACGACACGGCCGGGTCCGCCGTCCAGGCAATGCCTTCGAAGCGCTGCGCGGTACGCGCGATCTCCACCGGCTTGCCGGTGAACGGCGCCTTGAGCATGAGCACGCGGTCACGGTGCGGCACACTCACTTTCCAGTCGCCCTTGTCCAGTGCTTCGGCATACACCAGCGTCGCCGGATCGGTGGAGCGCCAGTCGAAACCGCGCGGCCCCTCCGGCACGCCGTGCACCGGCACGCGGTCGGCCAACGGCAGGCGGGCGATGGTGGTCGTGCGCCCACTGCTGACATCCAGTACCGCGACGTCGTTGGCGAAACGCTGGTAGGTAACCGCATGCGAGAACGGTGGCTTGATCGACTCGGTCAGCACATGCACGCCGTCTGGCGCCGCACTGACATCGTTGTAGATGGCCGGCTGGCCGACCGTTCGCACGGTGCCCGCCGCGGTATCCACCACCGCCAGCTGCGAGGCCCCGTAGTAGGCGAACAACGCTTCATCATGCACGCTGGTCAGCGTGTCGCGTGCCTCATAGGTGCTGCTCTCGCCACTGCTGCCGAGCGACTCCTGTGCATCGGGTCCGGTCGGCACGCCGCCATCGGACGGCGCCGGCCCCTGGTTGGCCGGTACCAGTTTCACCAGCAGTGTCTGGCTGCCACCCAGCCACTGCACGGTGCTGCCGAAAATCGGGTTCAGCTGGACGTTCGGTACCTGCTTGACCTGACCGGTGGCGGCATCGCCCACCCACAGCTGCACGCTGGTCTCGACCGCGTTCTGGAACGCGAAGTGGCTGCCGTCGGCCGACCACAGCGCGCCACCGGCACAGCCCTGCGGCAGGTTGACCTTGGTCTCCTTGCCGCTGCCGATCTCGACCAGGGTGAAGTCGGCCACGCAGGCCGGTATGCCATAGCCTCCGGGCGTGTCATGGCGGCTGCGGTTCTTCGGCTCCAGGCGCACGCCGGCCAGTTTCAGGTAGGGCTGCGCCACCCGGCTGATCGACGGATAGGTCTGCGCGGTGGTCAGCAACAGACGCTGGCCACTGGGGTCCACGTTCGGCATTGGCGGCGGCGGTGCCTTCAGCACCTTCAGCAGATGCTCCGGCGGCTTGGCATAGTCGGCCCATGCCGGGCCTGCAGACAACAGCGTGACGGCAACGACGGCAATGGCAGCCGCCAGAGAGGTACGACGGATGAGCATCCTTATCCCCTGGTAGTGTCGGGCTGCCCGCGAAGCGGGCATGCGCCGAATCTAGCACCGCCCGGCCCGCGTTCAATGGGCCGGATGGGCTAGTCACCGGATAAGGCAAAGCGCAGGCCGGGTCACTACTGCCGGGCGTGCAGGTCCCAGGTGGCCAGATAGTCCGGGTCCACCACGATCATCCCGTTGGAGCGCATGCAGTACTCGCCCGGCTGGGCTGGCAGGTACTGGTCGAGCATGGGCGGCAGGTAGCGCTCGTGGCCATCGTTCTCGTCGGCAAGCACCACGCCTTCGAACGCGCTGATGCGCAGCACCGTGCCGGCATACTGCTCCAGCCCTTGAACCTGCCCGTCACCGCCGTAACGGGTGACGCCCACCAGCACTACCTTGCCGATCATTTCTTCGGCCTTGGCATCATCCAGAGGCGGCAGTGCCGCATTCAGTTGGTCGCTCATCCCTGTACCTCCGCATCTGGTGGAGACATCGTGGAGCAGGATCCGCGCGGCGTTTCCGCGAACGCCATGGACAGCATGTTGCCCGCGCCGTCCGGAGGATCGTGTGAAGCGCGGCACATTGCGCAGCGTGCATTCAGCATTGCCTGCGTTGCGTCGGCATGCGCGGCGTGTGCTCTGCGGCGCATGCAATGCAGCACCGTGTGCCACGCTAGAATGCGCGCATGCGCACCGTGAATGCTCTTCGTTACATTACGCCCCTGCGGGAGGGCGGCTCCCTGCCGGCCGTGGTCGAGACCGACGACGACGGCATGGCCGTACTCAAGTTCCGGGGTGCGGGCCAGGGGCCCAAGGCCCTGATCGCCGAACTGATCGCAGGTGAAATGGCCCGTACCCTGGGCCTGCCGATTCCCGAACTGCTGTTCGTCGAACTGGACAGCGAGTTCGCGCGTACCGAACCGGATCCGGAGATCCAGGAACTGATCCGCGCCAGCGAGGGCCTGAACCTGGGCCTGGATTACCTGCCCGGCGCGATCAACTACGACCCGGCGGCCATGCCGGTGGACGCCGACCTGGCGTCGCGCATCGTCTGGTTCGATGCATTCACCAGCAATGTCGATCGCACCACGCGCAACCCGAACCTGATGGTGTGGCACCGCCAGCTGTACCTGATCGACCACGGTGCAGCGATGTATTTCCACCACGACTGGGCCAACGCCGGCGATGCGTGCGAAAGGCCGTTCGTGCTGATCCGCGACCACGTGCTGCTGTCGTTCGCCAGCCGCATCGCCGAGGTGGATGCCGAGCTGGCGGCTCGCCTGACCGATGCCGAGATCGAGCGGATCGTCGGCCTCGTGCCAGACAGCTGGCTGGTCAACGAGCCGGCGTTCGACAGCCCTCAGGCCTACCGCCAGGGCTACATCGACTATCTCAAGCATCGCCTGAAGGTGCGTGCGGTGTTCGTGCAGGAGGCCATCCGTGCCCACGCTGCACACGTATGACTATGCGGTCATCCGCGTTGTACCGCGGGTGGAGCGCGAGGAATTCATCAACGTCGGGGTGATCGTGTCCTGTCCCGGTGCGCGTCATCTGGAAGCGGCCATCGAGATCGACCCGGCACGCCTGCAGGCGTTCGCACCGGCGCTGGACCAGCAGGCGCTGCAACCGTGGCTGGATGCCATCGTGGCCATCTGCCGCGGCGATGCCACCGCCGGCCCCATAGCGCAGCTTCCGGCACGCGCACGCTTCCATTTCCTCACGGCCAAACGCAGCTCGATCGTGCAGATGTCCAGCACGCATGTGGGCCGCACAGCCAACCCGGCGGGTGTGGTCGAACACTTGATGACGAGGATGGTACGGGTGCCGCAGTAACACGGCAGCCCGCCACTACCGCGCAATCGCGGCGTCCTGCAGCGGCCAGCGACACCAGCCATGGGGATACTCGCCCACCTGCCTGGCCAGCCCCGCACTGACCGGGTAAGCCAGCACCTGCCGGGCCCGCACAGGCAACGAAGCATCATTGTCGATCACCTGATCGAAATAGCCGGCCTGCCAGACCGCTCCGTTGCGGCCGCGATGGCGGTTGATCAGGAAGCTGCTGCGCGCCTTGAAGCGCTGTACGCAGTATCCGGGTGGATAGCCACGCAGCTGCGCCAGCCATCGCACGTGGTCGGGCATGACAAGCCAGGCCAGCGAGGTGGTCAGCCCCTCGCGGTCCATCGCAGCCAACAGCTGCATCGCGACATCCGCATGCGCCGCGTTCTCGAACAGGCGCTGCCGATTGCAGCAGGTCACGGTGAGCAGATGGACATTGCCCATGATGGGCTCGCGGCTGACAGGGTTCGACAGGCTGGGCATACGCAACAGCGTGCCCGCCGGCACACCGCTACTGCATCGGTGGACACCACGTCATCGGGTGGGAAATGGCCGCTTCCGGGAATCGGCGGACAGGCCCCGCCGCGAACGATGCTCAATGTTCGGGCAGGGCAAACGCCATCACGTAATCGCCGGGACGGGTCTCCATGAAGTGATGGCCTGCCGCGACGATCACCACGTACTGGCGTCCCCCCTGCTCGTAGATCATCGGAGTGGCCTGGCCCCCGGCAGGCAGCCTGGCATGCCACAGTTCCCGGCCCGTCTTCAGATCGATGGCGCGCAGCAGATCGTCGGTCGCGGCGGCGATGAACACCAGGCCGCTGGCAGTGATCACCGCACCGCCATTGTTGGGCGTTCCGATCTCGATCGGCAGGCCGGAGCGGATGCCGAACGGGCCGTTGCCGCGCGCGCTTCCGAACGGCCGGTCCCACAGCAGCGCACCCGTGCGCAGATCGATAGCGCGGATGCCGCCATACGGCGGCTGTTTGCACGACAGGCCGGTCAATGGCAGCCGCCATCCTGCATTGACGTCGATGGCATACGGCGTACCCACCTGCGGGTCGCCTGCCCCTTCGCCAGCGCCGCGGTCGGCGCGGATCTGCTCACGCGGCAGCCATCCCCGCCGGTCGGCCTCGGCACGCGGTACCAGCCGATTGTAGTTGGGCATGTCGTTGTAGTTGGCCACGATCACGCCCCGGCGGGTATCGATGGCCACGCCACCCCAGTCCGAGCCACCGTTGTAACCGGGATACTCGATGGAATGGCGATCACTGCTGGGCGGCGTGTAGAAGCCCTGGTAGTGCGCCCTGCGGAACTGGATGCGGCAGACCAGCTGATCGATCGGCGTGATGCCCCACATGTCACGCTCGGTCAGCGGCTGCTCGCGCCGCAGGGTGTGATAGAGCGAGAACAGCTGCGTCGGTGAGCGCTGCTCCGGTTCCACGCCGCCCTGCGGAACCCTGCGCTCTTCGGCAGGTGTCAGCAGCCGGCCGTTGCGCCGGTCGAGGATGTACAGGTCACCCTGCTTGGTCGGCAGCAGGATCGCGGGCACCTTGCCTGCCGCAGTCGGAAAATCGATCAGGCTGGCCTGCGAACCGAGGTCGTAGTCCCAGACATCCTTGCGTACGGCCTGGAAATGCCAGACCGGCTTGCCGGTGGCCACGTCGAGTGCCACCAGCGAGGTGGCATAGCGGTTCTGTTGCTCGCTGCGCGAGCCGCTCCAGTAGTCGCCGGCGGCATTGCCCAACGGCAGGTAGACCAGGCCCAGTTGTTCATCGCCGGTGGCGGTGGTCCACATGTTCGGCGTACCCCGGGTATAGACCTGCTCGCGGGGCGGCGGACCGGTGCGCTCGGGCCGCTCCATGTCCCACGCCCAGCGCAGCTTGCCGGTGATCGCGTCATAGGCCTGGATCACGCCGGAAGGCGCGTCACGGCGCTGCCCGTCCAGCACCTGGTGACCGGTGACGATCACGCCGCGCACGATGGCCGGCGGCGAGGTGATCGAGACATAGCCCGGCGGCACCTCGCCCATGTCGAGGGTGATGTCGATCTGGCCGTTGTTGCCGAAATTGACGCACGGCCGACCGCTGTCGGCATCCACTGCGATGATGCGTCCGTCCAGCGTGCCTTCGATGACGCGCGCCCAGCAGGCAGGCCGCGCGCCCGCCGCCGCGCCCGGTCGAACGCTGGGAGGTGGCAGGGGCAAGGCGAGATCGGCAGCCACATCCGCCAATGCCGCATCGGCGAACACCGGCACGGCGGGCTGCTCGTAGTAGGACACCCCACGGCAGGCGGCGGTGTACGGAATGGAGGCGTCCTTCACCTTTGGATCGAACTGCCACAGCGCCTTGCCGGTGCTGGCATCGAGGGCGATCAGGCGGTTGCGTGCCGTGCACAGGTACAGCCGGTCGCCGATCTTCAACGGCGTGGTCTCGGCCCCCCAGCGCCTCTTCGGCAGGTCGCCGGTGCGGAACTGCCAGGCCAGTTGCAGGGTAGCCACGTTGGCGGGCGTGATCTGCTGCAGCGGCGAGAAGCGGGTGGCGGCGTTGCTGCGGCCCCAGGCGGGCCAGTCACCCTCGGCGGGCTGGTCGGCCGGCTGCAGGCCGGTGGTGTCGCGGGTCGGCTCCAGGCCTGCGCTGAAGGCTGCTTCCGGGAACGGCGCATGGCCGTCCACGCTGCCGTGCGGACTGAACGCCAGGGCAAACGCGCCGACGAACACCAGCAGCAACACGGCGGCGATGCTGCACGACAGCCGTTTGGACAGCGGCGCGCGCAACGTCGGCGTCAGCAGCGCCAGAACGATGCCCAGCGCGGTGACCAGCCCCAGCCGTGGCACCCAGCGCCAGTAATCGCTGCCCGATTCCCACCCCGTCCACAGCAGCGTGCCGACGAACACCAGCGCGTACAGCAGCGCACCGCTGCGACGGTTGAGCCACAGCAGAATGCCGCTGGCCAGCAGGCCACAGCCGGCGATGAGGTAATAGGCCGAGCCCCCCAGCTGGAACAGCCATGCACCCAGCCCGCCGATCACCAGGCCCAGGATGACCAGCAGCAGCGACAGGACCGTGACCAGGGGGTGGCGGCGCACGGGCGCCGGCGCGGACTGCGGCGTGGCGGACATCGTCGATCTCCGGGAGCAGCATGCTGCCCTTATCCCACCGCCGCCGTGAAGCGCGTGCGTATTCCATGCTCCCGCATACGACGACGCCGGCACGGGGCCGGCGTCGTCGGGTACCTCGTCAGCGCGACCGGATCACTCCTGCGCGGCATCCTCGCTGCCGGTGGCAGCCGGGGCGCCTTCGGCCGTGGCCGGGGCGACCGCGGCCACCTCGTCCTCGTCCTCGTCGATCGAGGCATCCATGCGCTCCACCGCCTGCAGCTTCTCGTCCTTGGACAGGCGGATCAGGGTGACGCCCTGGGTGTTGCGGCCCACGCGGCTGATTTCCGAACCGCGC
The DNA here is from genome assembly GCF_039674705.1 of Stenotrophomonas sp. TWI169. Classification (NCBI taxonomy): domain Bacteria; kingdom Pseudomonadati; phylum Pseudomonadota; class Gammaproteobacteria; order Lysobacterales; family Lysobacteraceae; genus Stenotrophomonas; species Stenotrophomonas sp. TWI169. The sequence continues at coordinate 80,976 of NZ_JBDJOB010000010.1, forward strand.
GTGCGCACCAGCGTGCCGCCATCGGAGATCAGCAGCACTTCATCGCTGGAGCCCATCAGCACCGCGGCGACCAGCTTGCCGTTGCGCTCGGTGGTCTGGATGCCGATCACGCCCTGGGTACCACGCCCCTTGCGCGGATAGTCCGGCAGCGGGGTGCGCTTGCCGTAACCATTCTCGGTGGCGGTGAGGATGTACTGCAGGTTGGCGTCGTCGGCACCGTCGATCACCGCATCGCCATTGGCGACCGCTTCCTCGATACCGTTGTCGTCCTCGTTCTCGTCCTCGGCACCACCGGCACTCTCGGCCACGATCAGGCTGACTACTTCCTCGCCGGGCGGCATCCTGATGCCGCGCACGCCGGTGGCGGTACGGCCCATCGAGCGGACCTTGTCCTCGCCGAAACGCACGGTCTTGCCGTTGGAGGCGAACAGCAGGATGTCACGCTCGCCATCGGTCAGGCCGACGCCAACCAGCGCATCGCCCTCGTCAAGGTTGATCGCGATCTTGCCGCGGGCCAGACGGAAGGCGAATTCGCCCAGCGGGGTCTTCTTGACCGTGCCGTTCTTCGTGGCGAAGAACACGAACTGGCCATCGGCGTATTCGCGCACCGGCAACACGGCCTGTACGCGCTCACCCGGTTCCAGCGGAATCCAGTTGATGATCGGCCGGCCGCGTGCGTTGGAGCCGGCTTCGGGCAGCTGGTACACCGGCAGCCAGAACACCTTGCCTGAACTGGTGAAGGTCAACAGGGTGTCGTGCGTGTTGACCAGCCACAGCTGTTCGATGAAATCCTCTTCCTTGGTCGCCGCCGCGCTGCGGCCACGGCCGCCACGACGCTGGGCGCGGTAGGCGCTGACCGGCTGGCGCTTGACGTAGCCGGCGTGCGACAGGGTGACCACCACGTCTTCCGGGGCGATCAGGTCGAGGATGTCCAGGTCTTCTTCGCTGTGGCGGATCTCGGTGCGACGCTCGTCGCCGAACTCGGCCTTGACGCTGACCAGCTCCTCGCGGATCACCTGTAGCAGGCGATCGGGATCTTCCAGGATGTGAATCAGACCGGCGATCACTTCCAGCAGCTGCTTGTACTCGTCGGTCAGGCGATCCTGCTCCAGCCCGGTCAGGCGGTGCAGGCGCATTTCCAGGATCTGGGTGGCCTGGATCTCGGTCAGCTGGTAGCCGCCCTCGATCAGGCCCACGCCCTTGGGCAGGTCCTCCGGGCGCGAGGCCTCGGCACCGGCAGCACCCAGCATGGCCCCGACCAGGCCCGGCTCCCACAGGCGGGCGAGCATGCGTTCGCGCGCCTCGTTGGGATTGGGCGAGGTCTTGATCAGCTCGATCATCTCGTCGATGTTGGCCAGCGCGACGGTCAGGCCTTCCAGCACGTGGGCACGGGCACGCGCCTTGCGCAGCTCGAACACGGTGCGGCGGGTGACCACCTCGCGACGGTGGCGGACGAATGCCTCCAGCATCTGCTTGAGGTTCATCAACTGCGGGCGGCCGTCGACCAGCGCCACCATGTTGATGCCGAACACCGATTCCATCTGCGTCTGCTGGTACAGGTTGTTCAGCACAACCTCGGCAGATTCACCGCGCTTGATCTCGATGTAGATGCGCATGCCGTCCTTGTCGGACTCATCGCGCAGCTCGCTGATGCCTTCGATCTTCTTTTCCTTGACCAGCTCGGCGATCTTCTCGATCAGACGCGCCTTGTTCACCTGGTAAGGAATTTCAGTGACGATGATCGATTCACGGCCGTTGTCGGCCACTTCGATATCCGCCTTGGCGCGGATGCGCACGCGGCCACGGCCGGTACGGTAGCCGGCGACGATGCCGGCGGTGCCGTTGATGATGCCCGCAGTCGGGAAATCCGGGCCCGGGATGTACTCCATCAGGCCGTCGACGTCGATTTCCGGGTTGTCGATCAGCGCGATGCAGGCATTGATCGATTCGCTCAGGTTGTGCGGCGGGATGTTGGTCGCCATGCCCACCGCGATACCGGCCGAACCGTTGACCAGCAGGTTCGGGAACCGGGTCGGCATGACCGTCGGCTCCAGTTCCTTCTCGTCGTAGTTGGGCTGGAAATCGACGGTTTCCTTGTCGATGTCGGCCATCAGCTCATGCGCGAGGCGCGACATGCGCGCTTCGGTGTATCGCATCGCCGCGGCGGAGTCACCGTCGATCGAACCGAAGTTACCCTGGCCGTCGACCAGCATGTAACGCAGCGAGAACGGCTGGGCCAGGCGCACCAGCGTGTCGTACACCGACTGATCGCCATGCGGATGGTACTTACCGATGACGTCACCGACGATACGCGCCGACTTGAAGTAGGGCTTGTTGCTGTGCGCGTTGAGCTCGTTCATCGCGTACAGCACGCGGCGATGCACCGGCTTGAGGCCATCGCGCGCATCCGGGAGCGCGCGGCCCACGATCACGCTCATGGCGTAATCGAGGTAGCTCTTGCGCATCTCGTCTTCCAGGTTGACCTGGATGATTTCCTTGGCGGTTTCTGCCATTCGGGTTCCGTTGTCTGGTAGCGGTCCAGTCCGGCGCGGACACCTGCGGGGGTGACCATGCCGGAACCTCGATTCAACCTGTGGATACTACCACATCGGACCATTCCCCGCCTGTGTTTACAGGGGTTTTACCGGCACAAATCAGGAACTTAGGGGCAGGACGGGGCCCATCGGGCCACGCCCGGGGCCGGCCGCGGCGAACCCGGAAGATGCGCCCGGCTCCCGCGGCGCAGACCGCCTGTGCGTCTCAACCGCCGAAGGCGGCGCGCATGTTCTCCACGGTCGGGTTCAGGATCACGCCGCGCTCGGTCACGATGGCGTCGATCAGCTCGCCCGGGGTGACGTCGAACACCGGGTTCCAGGCGGCGATGCCTTCGGCCACCGTGCGCGTCCCGCCCACGCCGTACAGCTCGCCCGGATCGCGCTGTTCGATCTCGATCTGGCTGCCGTCGACGGTCTCCATGTCGACCGTCGAGGACGGCGCCACGACCATGAATTTCACGCCATGGTGGCGCGCGGCGATGGCCAGCTGGTAGGTGCCGATCTTGTTGGCGGTATCGCCATTGGCGCAGATGCGGTCGGCGCCGACGATCACCCACTGCACGGCCCCGGTCTTCATCAGGTGCGAGGCGGCCGAATCGGCGATCAGGGTGGCGTCGATGCCATCCTGCTGCAGTTCCCAGACGCTCAGGCGCGCGCCCTGCAGCCATGGGCGGGTCTCGCCGGCGAACACGCGGGCGATCCGGTGCTGGGCCATGCCGGCGCGGATCACGCCCAGCGCGGTGCCGAAGCCGGCGGTGGCCAGCGAGCCGGTATTGCAGTGGGTCAGCACGCCGCTGCCGGCATCGATCAGGCCGGCGCCGAGCGCCCCCATGTGGCGGTTGGCGGCCAGGTCTTCCTCGGCGATGGCCCGCGCTTCCGCTTCAAGCAGCGTCTTCCAGTCCGCACCGGCGCTGCCCAGGCAACGACGCATCCGCGCCAGTGCCCAGGCCAGGTTGACGGCGGTCGGGCGTGAGGCGTTCAGCCGCTGCAGCGCCGGCTCAAGCTGCTGCAGGGCGAGCGGGCCATCGGCAGCCTGCACCTCACGCGCCGCCAGCACCACGCCCCAGGCCGCCGCGATGCCGATGGCCGGGGCGCCACGTACGGTCAGGGCGTGGATGGCCGCGGCGACTTCATCGCTGTCCCGGCATACCACATGCTCGACCACGAACGGCAGCTTGCGCTGGTCCAGCAGTTGCAGGGCATCGCCGGTCCACAGGATCGGGCGGATGTGGTCGTAGCGGGCGTAATCGAGGTCGGTGGCAGTGTTCATGGGCCCATTGTAGGGCCACGCCCCCTCGCGCAGGCACCCGGCCGGATTCAATTCACCGAGAATTCGGCGCGGCAACCGCCGTCCACCCAGATGCCGTTGCGGCTCCAGCCCCAGGTGCTGCCCTCCACGCACTCGGTGCTGGACAGCTGCTGTCGCACCGCGGCACCGACGGAAATGCTGGCGCCGCAGAAACGGCGCTTCTTCGATTTTGATTCGCAGGTCAGCCGGCGCGGCACGTCGACGAAACGGCCATCCTCATCGGCCACCTCGAAATCGCCCTGGCAGCCACGGCTGGTCCACACCTCGTTGCGCTTGTAACCCCAGCCCTGCCCTTCCCGGCATGGCAGCACCGACAGCTGCCGCAGCAGGCGCACCGGTGCGCCGTCCAGACGCACCGGACAACTCTGCGGACGGCCATTGGATTCACAGCGGACCACGCGGCGCACCTTGCGCTTGCCGCCTGGCTCGGCCGCAGCCACTCCCTGCGCCGGGCGCGCCCGGAACTCGGCACGGCAGCCGAGCGTGACCCACACGCCGCTGCGGTCGGTGCCCCATTCGCTGCCACGGATACAGCTGTTGCTGGACAACTGGCGGACCAGATCGACGCCGTTGCGGACATCGATATCGCAGTGCACCCAGGCCATGTCGCGTGACTCGCAGGTGACGACTTCGCCGTCATAGCCGGCCTGCTGCGCCGATGCCGGCAACGGCGTCAGCACTCCCCACATCGCAATGGAGTAGACCGGTGCCGCCACAACCGCAAACCACTTGACCAAAGCCTTCCCCATAGGACTGGACGAACTGCCATGCCAGTGTCTGGCATCGGGAGTGATGAGAGCATCATCGTGCTTGCTGAATCAAGCGCGCGGACGCGGCAATCCGTTCAGTCTGTCTGGTTCAGAAAGCCGCGTGTGCTCAGGCGTCGGCGAAATCGAAGGCCAGCACGTCGGCGATGCGGGGCGTGCGGTTCATCGCCATCAACAGGCGATCGATGCCGACCGCGACACCCGCACACGCGGGCATGGCAGGCAACGCCGCCAGCAGTGCCTCGTCCAGCGCCGGCTGCACCTGCCCGCGCGCATGGCGGCGCTGCAGGTCGTGCTGGAAACGCGCCCGTTGTTCGTCGGCATCGTTCAGTTCGTGATAGCCGTTGGCCAGCTCCACGGCCCCCAGGTACAGCTCGAACCGCTCGGCCAGCGGCGGCGTACCGGGACGGATGCGGGCCAGTGCTGCCTGGCTCGCCGGCCAGTCGTGGACAACGGTCATGACCGCGTCATCGAAATGCGGTTGGATGCGATGGGTCATCAGCAGATCCAGCCAGTCGTCGCGGGTCAGCCCGACCGGGTCGATATGCACGTCACCCAGCGCAGCGCGCAGCCCGGCCTCATCGGTCTGGAACGGATCCACGCCCACCTGCTGCTGGAACAGCTCGCGGTAGCTCAGCACACGCAGGCTGGCGCTGCGTCCAACCAGGCCCAGAGCCAGGCGGACCAGCTCCGCGGTTTCCTGCACCAGCCGGTGATGGTCCCAGCCAACCCGGTACCACTCCAGCAGGGTGAACTCCGGGTTATGGCGCCCGCCGGCCTCGCCGTTGCGGAACACCCGCCCCAGTTCGTAGCAGTCGCCGACACCGGCAGCGAGCAGCCGCTTGAGCGGGTACTCCGGCGACGTACGCAGCCAGCGACGGCGGCCGCCGGCGTCGACATGGCCGCTGAAGTCGGTATGGAAGCTGTCGATGTTGGGCTCGGTATTACCGGCCACCGACAGGATCGGTGTCTCCACCTCCAGCACGTCACGCTCTGCGAAGAAGCGGCGCACCAGCGCGTTCAGCGCGGCACGCTGCTGCAGTTTGCGCCGCAGGGCGTCGCTCACAGGATGCCCTCCGGGCGCGGGTGATCCAGCGGCAGGGTCAGCAGGTCGCGGGTGTCATCGATGTAGCCACTGGCCAGGTACAGCCGACGCGCCAGTTCGTTGTGGTGGTTCACCTCCAGGCGCAGGCGGCTGACCCCGCGTCCGCGCGCACGCTGTTCGCAGATGGCCAGCGCCTGCTTGCCCCGGCCACGGCCGCGTGCCCGCGGCCCCAGATAGAGCTCGTCAAGCAGCATGAAATGCCCGCCCTGCTCCAGGCTGAAGCCCATCGCGATCACCGCATAGCCGACCACCTGACCGGCTTCGTCCAGCCACAGCAGCACTTCGCCGTTGCGCGGATCGGCCAGCAGTGCATCGACACCGCGACGCACGCGCACGTCGTCGAACTCGATCCTGTCCTCGGCGTAGAACGCGCGCATCAGCGAGATCAGCAGTTCCTCGTCGGCGCGGGTGGCCAGGCGGAAGTCCAGCGGGGCAGTCTGCATCGGGAATCCTTTGCTGTTTCGGGCCGGGCGCATGTCACGCCCGGCAGGGTGATCATTCGTGGTCGGCGAGGAAGGCCAGCAGACGCGCTTCGTCCCACACCGGCACTCCCAGGGCCTGCGCCTTGTCCAGCTTGGAGCCGGCTTCGGTACCCGCCACCACGAAGTGGGTCTTCTTCGACACGCTGCCGGACACCTTGGCTCCCAGCGCCTCCAGTCGCTCCTTGGCCATATCGCGGGTGAGCTGGGCCAGGGTGCCGGTCAGGACCACGGTCTGCCCGTCGAGCGGACCGGCGACGATTTCGGTCAGCGCGGGCGCCTTGGCCAGGATCTGCTGCATCGCCTCCTCGGCAGCCAGCAGCATCACGCCATGGCTGTCCGCTTCCAGCCACTGGGCAAGGCCGCGCGCGGTGTCCTCGGGCAATCCGGCATTGACGAACTGGCCATGCTCGGCATCGAGCACGGCCTGCGCGCTGGGCAGCACCGCCACCAGCTTTTCCGCGCGCAGCCGGGTGATGCCGGGGATCTCCGATTCCACCAGCAGCTGAGCCAGGTCCAGCCCCTCACGCAGCTTCGCACTGGGCGGATGCACGTCGCTGATGCGCACCTGGCCGACCTGCAGCAGATCGTCGATGGCCTGCTGGTTGCCCTGCTGCTCGAAGAAGTGACCGAGCGAACGTGCCACTTCGCCACCGATGTCCGGCACGCGCTTGAACAGCGGCCAGGGCAGCCGTCGGATCAAGGCCAGATCACCGAACCACTGCGCCAACGCCTTGGCCGTGCTTTCGCCGACATGTTCGATGCCCAGCGCGAACAACAGCCGTTCCAGCGTGGTGGCACGACTGGTGTCGATCGCGGCGATCAGGTTGTCGGCCCAGCGGGTCGCGATCTTCTTCGTGTTCCACTCGAAGCTGGCCGGCTGCGCGAGTGCCTTCGCGCGCCAGGCCACATCGTTGCCATCGAGCTTGAGCACGGCATTGAGCACGGTGCCGCTGCCTTCGGCCGGCAGGTGCGGCGCCAGGCTGGCGGCCAGCGCGGACGGATCTTCCGCGTCGAGCACCAGCTTCAGGTGCAGCAGCTGGTCGCGGGTGAGCCGGTACAGGTCCGCCACGCCCTTGACGATGCCGGCATCCACCAGGGTTTCGATGTACTTGTCACCCAGGCCATCGATATCCATCGCGCGACGTGAAGCGAAATGGGCGATGGCCTCCTTGCGCTGCGCCGGGCACGACAACTCACCGGAGCAGCGCCACGCGGCCGCACCCTCTTCGCGCACGATCTCCGAGCCACAGACCGGGCAGCGCGTGGGCATCTGCCACGGCGTGGTGCCCGGCGGCCGGCGGTCGAGGATGACGCTGACCACTTCGGGAATCACGTCGCCGGCACGGCGCACGATCACGCTGTCACCCACCCGCACGTCCAGGCGCTCGATCTGGTCCGCATTGTGCAGGGTTGCGTTGGAGACGATCACGCCGGCCACGGCGACCGGCGCCAGGCGCGCGACCGGAGTGGCAGCGCCGGTGCGGCCGATCTGGATCTCGATCGCTTCCAGCGTGGTGCTCTGTTCCTGCGCCGGGAACTTGTGCGCGATGGCCCAGCGCGGTGCGCGCGAGACGAAACCCATCGCCTGCTGGCCAGCGCGGTCGTCCAGCTTGTAGACCACGCCATCGATGTCGAAGGGCAGGCCATCGCGGCGTGCGCCGATATCGCGGTAGTAGGCCAGCAATCCATCGGCGCCTTCCACCACCCTGCACAGATCGCTGACCGGGAAGCCCCAGGCACCCAGCTGCGCGAGCGTGCCCGAATGGGTACCGGGCAGTTCGCCGCCCTGCACTTCTCCGGTGCCGTAGGCGAAGAAGCTGAGCTTGCGCTGTGCGCTGATCTTCGGGTCGAGCTGCCGCAGCGACCCGGCCGCCGCATTGCGCGGGTTGGCCAGTACCTTGCCGCCATGCAGCCGCGCGCGATCGTTGTAGGCTTCAAAGTCGGCACGGGCCATGTAGACCTCACCGCGCACTTCCAGCACGTCCGGCCAGCCCTTGCCGTGCAGACGCCGGGGGATGTCGCCGATCTCGCGCAGGTTGGCCGTGACGTCTTCGCCGGTCGTGCCATCGCCGCGGGTCGCACCCAGAACGAAATGTCCATCCTCGTAGCGCAGGCTGATCGCCAGCCCGTCCATCTTCGGCTCCGCCGAAAAGCGCGCGGCACCGCGTCGCAGGCGTTCGTCGATGCGGCGCACGAAGTCGGTCACCTCCTCATCGCTGAAGGCATTGGACAACGACAGCATCGGCACCGCGTGGCGGACTTCAGCGAAACGCCCGGAGGGACGCGCGCCGACCTGCTGGGTCGGGCTGTCCGTGCGGGCCAGTTCGGGGTGCGCACGTTCCAGTGCTTCCAGCTCGCGCACCAGCCGGTCGTAATCGACGTCGGGGATCTCCGGCGCATCCAGCTCGTGATAGGCGCGGTTGGCCTGGGCGATCTGCCGGCGGAGTTCATCGACGCGTTCGGCGGGGCTGGGGCTCATCGTGATCGGTGATTCTGGGGCGGCTGGGGATTCTACCGCGCCCGGCCGTCATGCCCTGTAACGTCCCCGGCCCGGCAGCGCCGGGCCCCGCTCCGCGAAAGACGGGCTTGCCGCCCTCCACCGGCAGCGCTAGCGTGCGTCGGCCGCCCTCCGGAAACCTGCCCATGACCCTGCCTGCCTCCCGTCGTCGCTTCCTGCAGCTGGCCGGTGCCGGCCTCGCCGTCGCCGGCAGTGGCCTGCCGGGCCTGGGATACGCGCAAACCGCCCCGGCTGCGGCTCCCGCGTCGCCGCGCGCCGATGGGCCGGTGCTGCTGAACTTCAATGAATGCCCGTATGGGCCTTCCGCCGCTGCGCAATCGGCCGCTCGCGACAGCATCGCGCGCTGCGGCCGCTACCGCTTCGAGCTGGCGGCGCAGGTCCGTGATGCATTCGTCGAACTCAGCGGCGTCGGCGCCGATCACCTGCGCCTGTACCCGGGCTCCAGCGAGCCCCTGAACCGTGCCGCCGCAATCTGGACCGGCCCGCAGCAGGGCCTGGTCGTGGCTGATCCGACCTTCGAGGCGATTGGCGACGTGGCCGCCGCGCGGGGCGCACACGTCAGCCGAGTGCCTCTGCGCAGCGACGGCGCGCACGATGTGCGCGCGATGGTGGCTGCCGCGCACGCGCGCCCGACCGGGCTGATGTATGTGTGCAACCCCAACAACCCCACGGGTTCGATCAGCCCGCCCGCCGAGCTCGCCTGGCTGCTGGCCAGCAAGCCCGCCGGAACCCGGGTACTGGTGGACGAAGCGTACCTGCAGTACAGCGACCAGCCGAGCCTGATCGCGCAGGTGGCGGAGCGCGATGACCTGATCGTGCTGCGCACCTTCTCCAAGCTGTATGGCATGGCCGGACTGCGTCTGGGCGCGGCAGCGGCCCATCCCGATCGCCTGCGCGAGCTGGGCAGCCTCGGCGACAACCCGTTGCCGGTGCCGGCGCTGGCGGCCGCTCTGGCCAGCCTGCACGATCCGCAGTTGGTTCCGCAGCGCCGTCTGCAGAACGCGAAGATCCGGCAGGCGACCATCGCCTGGCTGGGCAAGCGTGGCTTCAGCTGCCTGCCGTCGGAAGCGAACTGTTTCGTGGTGGACGTCCGGCGCGACGGTGCCGCCTTTGCCAGGGCGATGGCCGCACAGGGTGTGGTGATCGGTCGCAGCTGGCCGATCTGGCCGCAGCGCGTCCGTGTGACCGTTGGCACCGAGGAGGAGATGGCAGCGTTCCGCGCCGCGTTCGCCCAGGTCGCCGGGGTGCCTTCCTGACTTCATCCACGCAGGCGATGGATCTGCCGTGGTGGTGGGTGCCGACCGTGGGTCGGCATGCCCGGGATGACCGCGCTTACCAGCGCGGGGTCTTGGTCAGGGGCGGCGCCTGGTGCTGGCGGTCATAGGCACGCAGCTCGTCACGGATGTGGGCGATGCGCTGGCGGCCGAGCGCGTTGCGGCTGTCGTCCAGCACCACGCCATCCAGCAGCTCGGCCATGCGCTGCACGGTCGGCAGCATCTTCTCCCAGGCATCGAGCGCGGTCAGCGGCGCCGGCAGGGTCAGGAAGAAGGCGATGGCCGGCGTCTCCATGGCGCGGATGTTGGCCATGTCGAAACTGCCCGGCTTCATGATGCTGGCCATCGAGAAGATCGGCCCCCGTTCCGGATGGCCCTCCACCAGACGATGGAACACGTTCATGTGGCCGAACACCAGACCGGTTTTCTCGGCCGCCACGACGATGTCCTCGCCCCGCAGCTGCTCGCCGGCCCGTGCGGCCACGAACAGCGAGACGATCTTGTCGAAATCCTGGGTGGCGCGCTTGCCCAGGTCGCTGGCCGCGCCGGCGTCGGTGTCGGCAAGGCCCAGTTCGGCCTGTTGACCCTCTTCGCCCAGTGCCGGATCGAGGCGGGTATCGGCCAACGGTACGCCGTCCTCGCCCAGGACAGGTTCGCGGCGCTCGCTGCTGGTCGGTTCGGTGCCTTCCACGCGGCGGCCCTGGGGCTTCTTCTTCGGACGGCCAAACAGGAAGATCGCGGCGATCAACAGCAGGCCGGCGGCCAGGATGCCGATGCGCAACAGTGCCGTGTCGGACATTCGATAGGTTCTCCGGCTAGTTCATTCAGGTAACTAGGATGGCACGTCAGGCCGCGCCCGCCAATCGCGCGGCCTCTTCCAGGTCCACGCTGACCAGGCGGCTGACGCCCGGCTCGCGCATGGTCACGCCCGACAGCTGCTGCGCAGCTTCCATCGTCGCCTTGTTGTGGCTGACGAACAGGAACTGCACCTTCTCGCTCATTTCCTTGACCATGTTGGCCAGGCGGCCCACGTTGGCCTCGTCCAGCGGTGCGTCCACTTCGTCCAGCAGGCAGAACGGCGCCGGATTGAGCTGGAAGATCGCGAACACCAGCGCCACTGCGGTCATCGCCTTCTCGCCGCCGGACAGCAGCGAGATGCTGGATACGCGCTTGCCCGGCGGACGCGCCATGATGGTCACGCCGGTGTCGAGCAGATCTTCACCGGTCAGTTCCAGATAGGCATGGCCACCGCCGAACAGGCGCGGATAGAGGGCCTGTACACCGGCGTTGACCCGGTCGAACGTATCCTTGAATCGGCCGCGGGTTTCGCGGTCGATCTTGCGGATGGCGTCTTCCAGGGTCTCCAGCGCCGTGGTCAGGTCCACATGCTGCGAATCGAGATACTCCGACCGCTGCGATGCCTCGCCATACTCGTGGATCGCCGCCAGGTTGACCGGCTCCAGCCGGCGCATGCGACCGTCGATCTGGTGCACGGCCTGCTCCCAGTCTCCCAGACGGGCGTCCTCGGGCAATGCGTTGAGCAGGTCGGCCATCACGAAGCCGGCCTTCTCCACCGCAGCCTGCAGGGTGTCAGCACTGAGCACCAGGGCCTGCTGGTCCAGCTTGCGCTGGGAAATACGCTCGCGCTGCGCCAGCGCCTGCTCATCACGCTGGTGGCGGGTCTGTTCGAAATTGCGCAGCTCGGCGTCGATGCCGTCAAGCAGAGTACGCGCTTCGGCCAGCACGCGGTCGGCACGCACGCGCTCTTCCAGCGCATTCTGGTGCTCGGCCTGCAGCGATTCGACCGGCGAATCACCCTCGTCCAGCTGCGAATGCAGTTCGCCCAAGCGCGAATCCAGCTGCCCGCGCTGGGTGCTCATGCGCTCCAGCGCCTGGCTCAGCGATGCCACCTGTGCGCGCTGCGATTCCAGGGTCAGTGCCAGCGAATGCGAGCGTTCGCGCACCGCCCGTGCCGCTTCGCGGGCGAGGTCGCGTGCTTCGGCCAGCTGCCGGCGTTCGCTTTCCAAGGCCTGCCGGGTCGATTCCAGGTCGCCCATGCTGCTGACGGCACTCTCCAGCCGCGAACGTGCCTCGCGCGCCTGCTCGCGGTTGACCTCGAGGGTCTCCAGCAGTTGGCTCAGCTCGCCTTCGATGCGATCGATGCGCGTGCGTGCGGCCTCCACCTTTCCCTGCTGGCCCTGAAGCTGACCCGCCAGCTCGGATACCGCACGATGCGCGAGGTACAGCGCCCGTTGCGCATCTTCGCGTTGCTGTTCGGCGGCCAGCAGCTGCTCGCGGAAGCCGGACAGCTGATCTTCCAGCTCGACCTCACGGTTCTGCAGCTGTTCGATCTGCTCGCGCAGCTCATTGATCTCGCGCTCGCGCAGCAGCGCACCCTGCTTGGCCGCACCGGAGCGCGACACGCGCACCCAGCCCTGGCCGAGACGCTCGCCGCGCTGGGTGATGATCGAATCACCGGCGGGCAGCCGGGCCTGCAGGGCACGGGCCTCGTCCAGATCCCGCGCGCCATGCAGATGCGCCAGCAGGCGTCGGATCGCCGTCGGTCCGCGCACGCGCGCGGCCAGCGATGTCGCGGCGACGTCCAGATCGCTGGCATCGTCAGACACCAGTGCGATGCGGCCTTCGCCCAGTTCGCCCAGCGCATCGACCAGGCCTGCCGGGTCGTCCACCAGCACGCCTTCGATCAGCTGGCCGAGGGCGCTTTCCACCGCATTTTCCCAACCGGCATCGACATCCAGGCGCTCGCCCACGCGCGCGGCCGAATCCAGCCCGCGCGCCTTCAACCAGGCAACCGCGGCGCCCTGCTCCTGGCCGAGTGCGGCCTGCTGCAGGGTTTCCAGCGATGCCAGGCGACCGCGCAGGCCATTGACCTGCTTGCGCAGTTCGGCCAGTTCGTTCTGACCGTTGCGCTGCTGTTCCTGCACGGTGGCCACGCCCTGCTTGCGCTGCTCGACCTGTTCGCTCAGCTCGTCCAGTGCGGTCTTCTGCGTGTCGTGCTGCAGGTGCAGCTGCTCGAAGGCTTCTTCCAGCGCGTCCACGTCCAGCCCGGCACGCTCGGCGGCCAGCGCCTCGCGACGCCGGTCGGCATCGAGGATCTGCCGGTCCAGGTAGTCCACGCGGGTGCGCTCGACATCGCCGGCGCGCGAGGCCTCGGAACTCTGTGAGGTGTGCTGTTCCCAGCGGTGCTGCCAGTCGGCCAGGCGGGCTTCGGCCTCGCGCAGGCTTTCCTGCTTGATCTCGTTCTCTTCCTGCAGCGCCTCCAGCTGCGGGGTCGCGGCGTCCACCGCCTCGCGCAGCACCATCAGCTTGGCCTCGTCGCCACTGATGTGCTGGCCCAGCTCGGCCAATGCCTGCCGCGTCTCGTCGCGGGCCTTGTGCAGGCGCTGCGACAGCTCGCGCTGGTGCTGGATCTGCTGCTCCAGTCGGGCCAAGGTACTACCGACCTGGTAGACCGCGGCCTGCGCGGTATTGAGTGCGTCGGCCGCTTCCTCGCGGCGCATGCGCGAGGTCTCGATGCGGGCCTCGGCGTCGCGCTGGTCCGCGATCAGCTGCTGAAGCCGGGTTTCTTCCTGCGACAGGCCCTCGCGAAGCTTCGACAGGCGCCCATCGAGGCCTCGGAATTCCAGCGCCTTCCACTCGGCATCCTTGACCCGGCGCTCTTCCTGCAACGCCTGGTACTGCTCCGCCTGCCGGGCCTGGCGCTTGAGGTGCTCGAGCTGCTTGCTGATCTCCTCACGCAGGTCGCCCAGGCGATCAAGGTTCTCGCGGGTGTGGCGGATGCGGGTTTCGGTTTCCTTGCGCCGCTCCTTGTACTTGGAGATTCCGGCCGCCTCTTCCAGGTAGACGCGCAGATCCTCGGGACGCGCCTCGATGATCTGGCTGATCATGCCCTGTTCGATGATCGAGTAGCTGCGCGGGCCCAGGCCGGTCCCCAGGAAAAGATCGGTGATGTCGCGGCGGCGGCACTTGGTGCCGTTGAGGTAGTAGTTGCTGGTGCCGTCGCGGCTGACCGTGCGCTTGACCGAGATCTCGTTGAACGAGGCGTACTCGCCGGAGATGGTGTGGTCGGAGTTGTCGAAGATCAGCTCGACCGTGGCCTGCGAGACGGGCTTGCGGGCGTTGGAACCGGAGAAGATCACGTCGGTCAGCGAGTCGCCGCGCAGGCGGCTGGCCGAACTTTCGCCCATGACCCAGCGCACGGCGTCGATGATGTTCGACTTGCCGCAGCCATTGGGCCCCACCACGCCGGTCATGTTGGTCGGCAGATGCAGGGTGGTCGGATCGACGAAAGACTTGAAGCCGGACAGCTTGATCGTGGAAAGACGCATAGGGGTTCCGGACTGGGGCCGGCAAGCGGCCTGCGTTTACCCTCCAAGTCATTGATCCTGCTGGGATCGCCGACCGTGGAACGGGTGTGACGCCCTGAGTATACCGATGTGGCCGTGTTCTACGAATGGGCGTGGAACATCGGGGCCCGCGCGCCCGCCGGGCGGGCCGACAAAACAAAACGGGCACCCTCGCGGGCGCCCGTTCTGCGGTGATGCCAGGCCTTGCGGCGTGGGATCAGGCTTCAGCTTCGACGACGACCTTGACGGTGGTCTCGACGTCGGCGTGCAGGTGGATCAGCACGTCGTACTCGCCGATGTTGCGGAACGCGCCTTCGCCCAGGATGACTTCGCTCTTTTCCAGCGGCAGGCCGGCGGCGGTGAAGGCCTCGGCGATGTCGCGCGGGCCGACCGAGCCGTACAGCTTGCCTTCGGTCGAAGCATTGGCGGCGATGGTGACGCTCGCGCCTTCCAGCTTCGCCTTGCGGGCTTCAGCCTCGGCGTGGATGGACTGGGCCTTGGCTTCGTACTCGGCGCGCTTGGCTTCGAACTCTGCCTTGTTGCTCTCGGTGGCCGGCACGGCCTTGCCCTGCGGCACGAGGAAGTTGCGGCCGTAGCCCGGCTTGACGGTGACCAGGTCACCCAGGTTGCCGAGGTTGGTGACCTTCTGCAGGAGGATCAGCTGCATGGTTTTACTCCAGATAAGTTATTCGTTAGCGAGGCGATGCCCCGCAACAAAGGCTGTCCGAATAGCTGGCACAACGGGGCGGCACGCGGCCACCCCGCCGGGCATCAGACGTCGTGGTTGTCGGTGTACGGAATCAGGGCCAGGAAGCGAGCGCGCTTGACGGCGGTCGCCAGCTGACGCTGGTACTTCGACTTGGTACCGGTGACGCGGCTCGGCACGATCTTGCCGTTCTCGGTCAGGTACTGGCGCAGGGTGTTGAGATCCTTGTAGTCGATCTCCTTGACACCTTCAGCCGTGAACTTGCAGAACTTGCGGCGACGGAAGAACTTGGACATGGGAAGGCTCCTTAGGCGGCGGAAGCGGCGTCTTCGCCGGCTTCGTTGTCAGCGGTGGTGGTGGACTCGCCTTCTTCGTCGTCACGACGACGGCGCTCACCGCGCTCCGGCTTGTCACCCTTCTCGTCCTTGCTCTTCATGATCAGCGACTGCTCGGTGTCAGCCTCGTCACGCTTGATGACCAGGTTGCGCAGCACGGCGTCGTTGAAGCGGAAGCTCTCGGTCAGCTCGTTCAGCACGGCCTGGTCGGCTTCGATGTTCAGCAGCACGTAGTGCGCCTTCACCAGGTTCTGGATCGGGTATGCCAGCTGGCGGCGGCCCCAGTCTTCCAGACGGTGGATGGTGCCGTTGCCGTTCTCGACCAGCGACTTGTAGCGCTCGATCATGGCCGGGACCTGCTCGCTCTGGTCCGGGTGGACCATGAACACGATTTCGTAATGACGACTCATGTTTTTTCTACCTTTCGGATGTGGCCTTGCGGCCGGACAGCCCCCCGCCGTTGAGACCGCGGTGGGGCAAGGGTTCCCGCCAGGAAGGCAGGAAGCCGCGCATTATGGCGCAGATGGGGCGGCCGGGCAACCGTGGCCGAACCTGAACCCGGCAGCGCCGGGACCTGCCCGAGGACCGGCCGGCAGGCCCCCGGGGAAGCGGCCCTCAGGCCTTGTCGGCGTCCGTGGTGAAGCTCTCGCCGCAGCCGCACTCGGCGGTCGCGTTCGGGTTGCTGAACGTGAAGGTCTCGCTCAGGCCGTGCTTGCCGAAGTCGATCACGGTGCCGTCGACCAGGGCCAGGCTCTGTGCATCGACGTAGATCTTCACGCCGTCCTGGTCGAACACCGTATCGCCCTCGCGCTCGTCACGGGCCAGGTCGGTCACGTGGCCCCAGCCGGAGCAGCCGGTCTTGGTCACGCCGAAGCGCAGGCCCAGCGCGCCCGGGGTCTGGGCGACGAAGCGCTGCACGCGCTCGAAGGCAATGGGGGTCAGGCTGACAGCCATGGGACTACTCCAGAGGAACAGGGACATTATAGGGAGGTTGGGCCGCAGAAATGCCTCGCAAGCAGAACGCTGCAACCGGTAAACTCCCGTGTTCACAGATCGAGTCGATCAGCAGAGGATTCAAGTCATGACGGTGGTCAGCGTTGAACATGCGCTTGCCGGGAAGATCCCGGAAGGCGGCGAAGTCACGGTACGCGGATGGGTGCGCACGGTGCGCGGTTCAGCGAATCTGGCCTTCGTGAATGTGACCGACGGCTCCTGCTTCGCCCCGATCCAGGTCGTAGCCAACGACACCCTGGTCAACTTCGACGAGATCAAGCGCCTCACCACCGGCTGCTCGCTGGTGGCCACCGGCATCCTGGTGAAATCGCAGGGCAAGGGCCAGTCGTTCGAGATCCAGGCCAGTGCGGTCGAAGTGGTCGGCTGGGTCGAAGACCCGCTCACCTACCCGATCCAGCCCAAGCCGATGACGCCGGAGTTCCTGCGTGAAGTGGCGCACCTGCGCCCGCGCACCAACCTGTTCGGCGCGGTCACCCGCATCCGCAACTGCCTGGCCCAGGCCGTGCACCGCTTCTTCCATGAGAACGGCTTCAACTGGATCAGCACCCCGATCATCACCACCTCCGACGCCGAAGGCGCCGGCCAGATGTTCCGTGTGTCCACGCTGGACATGGTGAACCTGCCGCGCGATGAGAAGGGCGCGATCGATTTCAGCCGCGACTTCTTCGGCAAGGAGACGTTCCTGACCGTGTCCGGCCAGCTGAACGTCGAGGCCTACTGCCTGGCCCTGAGCAAGGTGTATACCTTCGGCCCGACCTTCCGCGCCGAGAACAGCCACACCACCCGCCATCTGGCGGAGTTCTGGATGATCGAGCCGGAGATCGCCTTCGCCGACCTGGCCGAAGATGCGCGCCTGGCCGAGGAGTTCCTCAAGTACCTGTTCCGCGCGGTGCTGAACGAGCGCAGCGATGATCTGGCCTTCATCGCCGAACGCGTGGACAAGAACGCGATCACCAAGCTGGAAGACTTCATCAACGCGCCGTTCGAGCGCATCGACTACACCGATGCGGTCAGCCTGCTGCAGAAGTCTGGCCGGAAGTTCGACTTCCCGGTCGAATGGGGCCTGGACCTGCAGACCGAACACGAGCGCTGGCTGACCGAGGAACACGTCGGCCGCCCGGTGGTGGTGACCAACTACCCCGAGCACATCAAGGCGTTCTACATGCGCCTGAACGACGACGGCAAGACCGTCGCCGCGATGGACGTGCTGGCGCCGGGCATCGGCGAGATCATCGGTGGCAGCCAGCGCGAAGAGCGCCTGGACGTGCTGGACGCGCGCATGGCCCAGTTCGGCCTGGACCGTGAGCATTACAGCTGGTACCGCGATTTCCGTCGCTACGGCTCGGTGCCGCACGCCGGCTTCGGCCTGGGCTTCGAGCGCCTGGTGGTGTACGTCTGCGGCCTGTCCAACATCCGCGATGCGATTCCTTACCCGCGCGCTCCCGGCAGCGCGGACTTCTAAGCCCCACCACCGACCACGGAGGTACTGCCCCCATGACCCTGTTCTTCGCCCTCTGCTTTGTCGGCGTCGCAGTGGCCGGGTTCAGTGCCTTCGTGATCTTCTGGCCGCTGACCCTGGTGCACGTGCGTGACCGCCATCCGGCGCTGGCACAGCGCTTCGGCAGCGGCGCCTTCCTCAAGCCCGATGCCCTGGCCTGGCTGCTGCGCCGCGACTACCGGCAGCAACCGGATCGCTCGCTGTCCGGCTTGGCCACGCCGGCCTGGGTTTCGCTGCTGACCCTGCTGGCCGGACTGGGCATGGCCGCCCTGCTCTGGCTGGCTTCGCTCTGGTAACGCATACATGAACGATCTCTCCGCCCCCCACGACAGCTGGTGGCTGGCCAGCCTCGGCAACACCCTGATCTGGGCCCGCCTGCGCGTGCGCCCGGCCGGCACGGCCGAAGTGCTCGACAGTGATGGCAACACCCTCAGCTACGACAGCGAGGACACTGCCCGCGCGCAGCTGTTCGACGCCGATTTCGTCGAATTCGACGGCCTGGACGAAGAAGATGCGCTCGTGCGCGGCTTCAGCCTGCATGAGGTGCAGCCACCGCACGCCGACAGCGACGAGGGCCTGCGTGGCCGCATGGTGCAATCGCTGGGCGGGCGCGCCTGAGCCCAGGCCGATGTTCACTCCGCGCGCCTTCGCCGAGACCGATCTGATCTGGCTGGACCGCCTGCTGGCGCGCGATCCGTTCGTCACCGTGCTCACCACCGGTGACGACGGCCTGCCCGAGCTGACCCGCGTGCCGGTGCTGTACCGGCGTGATGGCCAGCGCATCGAACTTCGCGGCCACTGGGCGCGGGCCAACCCGCAGTCGCGTCGCCAAGGCACCGCCAAGGTGCTGGTCGACGGCCCGCATGGCTACGTCTCGGCCAGCTGGTATCCGGACAAGGAACCGGCGGCACGCGTTCCGACCTGGAACTATGCCGCTGCCGAGCTGCGCGGACAGCTGCAGCCGTTCGACGGCACCGATGCGCTGGCCCAGCTGGTCGGCGACATCAGCGACCGCTTTGAAGCCAGCGTCGGCCAGCAGTGGCGGTTCGAGGCTGATCGTCCCGAGCACGGCCCGGAGCTGCGCGCCATCGTCGGGTTCCACTTCCACGTCGAACAGGTACAGCTGAAACTGAAGCTCAGCCAGAACCATCCCGATGCCAACCAGCAGGCGGTGATCGACGCGCTGGATCGCCTGCACGCCCCACCTTCCACCGAACTGGCGCAGTGGATGCGCTGGTTCCGCGATGAGGCCGCCAGCGGCGGCTGAACGCACCGACTCCCGCGACGACGCGGCCGGACAGCCGCGACTTGCCCCCACCGAGGTCAGGGACCCGAACATGAAAGACATCCACAAGCTGCTGCAGAACAACCGCGACTGGGCCGACCGCATCGAGAAGGAAGATCCCGAGTTCTTCCATCAGCTGGCCAAGCAGCAGCACCCGGAATACCTGTGGATCGGCTGCTCCGATTCGCGCGTGCCGGCCAACCAGATCATCGGCATGGCACCGGGCGAAGTGTTCGTGCATCGCAACGTCGCCAACGTGGTCGCCCACACCGACCTGAACTGCCTGAGCGTGGTGCAGTACGCGGTAGACCAGCTGAAGGTGAAGCACATCCTCATCGTGGGCCACTACGGTTGCGGCGGCGTGCATGCCTGCCTGCACAACACCCGCGTCGGCCTGGCGGACAACTGGCTGCGCCACGTCGGCGACGTGATGCAGAAGCACGCGGCGATCATCGATGCGCTGGAGACCGACGAGCTGCGTCATGCCCGCCTGTGCGAGCTGAATGTCATCGAGCAGGTCGCCAACCTGTGCCGCTCGACCATCGTGCAGGACGCCTGGGCACGCGGCCAGAAGCTGATGGTGCATGGCTGGGTCTACAGCTTGAAGGATGGCCGCGTGCGCGAAATGGGCATCGATGTCGGCTCGCCGGACGATCTGCAGCCGGCTTACGAGAAAGCGCTTTCCTATGTCCCCCGCAAGGGCAAGCGCGACTGATCCCCCACGGAGCCCGACCATGCTCGCCTCACCGATCAACCTGCACGCCTGGATCGAAGAACATCGTCACCTGCTGAAACCGCCGGTGGGCAACAAGATGATCGACAACGGCGACTTCATCGTCATGGTGGTCGGCGGGCCGAACTCGCGGACCGATTATCACTACGACGAAGGCCCCGAGTGGTTCTACCAGCTCGAGGGCGAGATGGTGCTGAAGGTCCAGGAGGATGGCGCGGTCCGCGACATCCCGATCCGTGCCGGCGAGATCTTCCTGCTGCCGGCGAAGGTGCCGCACTCGCCGCGCCGGCCACCGGGCGGCGTCGGGCTGGTCGTGGAGCGCAGGCGGCTGCCGCACGAGATGGACGGTGTGATCTGGCATTGCGAGCGCTGCAACCACAAACTGCATGAGGAGTTCTTCGCGCTGCAGAACATCGAAACCGACCTGCCCAAAGTCTTCGCGCGTTACCACGCCAGCCTGGAACTGCGTACCTGCGGCAAATGCGGCCACCTCGACCCGTTGCCGGCACCGGCGGCGGACTGATCGATCGCCGGGCATGGCGATTGCCGATGCATCCGCCGGGCATGGCCCGGCATGGCCGATGCGCGTGATCTCCGGGTAGCGCCGGGCCATGCCCGGCGAGCGTACTGCGCGGCATCACGCAGGCCCCAGGCGCTACACTGGCAGCCCCGTTGCAGCCTGTTGCCCGACCATGTCCGACCTGCTGAACCGCACCCATGCCATCGCTCTCGACGCCGCGGATCCGTTGCGGCCGCTGCGCAGTGAATTCCTGATTCCGCGCCACGGCGGCGGCGAGCAGACCTACTTCGTGGGCAACTCGCTGGGACTGCAGCCGCGCGGCGCACAGGCGGCGGTGCAGGAAGTGATGAAGCAATGGGCTGAACTGGCAGTGGAAGGCCACTTCACCGGCCCCACCCAATGGCTGTCCTACCACCGCTTGGTCAGCACGCAGCTGGCGCGGGTGGTCGGTGCGCTGCCCAGCGAAGTGGTGGCGATGAACACACTGAGTGTGAACCTGCACCTGATGATGGTCAGCTTCTACCGGCCAACCCGGGAACGACCGGTGATCCTGATGGAAGCCGGCGCCTTCCCGACGGACCGTCACGCGGTGGAAGCGCAGATCCGTTTCCATGGCTTCGACCCGGCCGACTGCCTGGTGGAGGTGCAGCCGGACGAAGCCAGCGGCACGATCTCGATGACCGCGATCGAACGCGCGATCGCCACGCATGGCCCTCGCCTGGCTCTGGTGCTGTGGCCAGGCGTGCAGTACCGCACCGGCCAGGCCTTCGACCTCGATGCGATCACCCGCGCCGCACGCCTGCAGGGCGCGCGCATCGGCTTCGACCTGGCGCATTCGGTCGGCAACCTGCCCCTGCGCCTGCACGATGTGGCGCCGGACTTTGCCGTGTGGTGCCATTACAAGTACCTCAACAGCGGCCCGGGGGCCGTCGCCGGGGCGTTCGTGCACGAGCGTCACCACCGTGACAGCACCCTGCCACGCTTCGCCGGCTGGTGGGGCCATGACGAAGCCACCCGCTTCCAGATGTCCCCGCAGTTCACGCCCGCCACCGGCGCCGAAGGCTGGCAGCTGAGCAATCCGCCGATCCTCGGCCTGGCGCCGCTGCGCGCTTCACTGGACCTGTTCGAACGGGCCGGCATGGACGCCCTGCGCAGCAAGTCGCTGGCACTGACCGGCATGCTCGAAGCCCTGGTGCGCGCGCGCCTGGCCAACGTGCTCGACATCGTCACCCCGGCCGAGCCGGACCGGCGCGGCTGCCAGCTCTCGCTGCGGGTGATCGCCGGCCGCGAGCGTGGCCGCGCCCTGTTCGAGCACCTGCGCTCGGTCGGCGTGCTCGGTGACTGGCGCGAGCCGGACGTGATCCGCATCTCCCCCACCCCGCTCTACAACCGCTACCTGGACGTCCACCATTTCGTCGAGGAAGTGGAAGCCTGGGCCGGCCTCTGAGCCGGCACCTCCCCTCCTGCTGGACAGTTCGTTGATCGCACATGCCTCCCGCTCGTTGAGCATCATTGGTGCCGGCCTGGCCGGATCCCTGCTCGCCATCCTGCTGTCGCGGCAGGGCTGGCGGATCACCCTGTACGAACGCCGTGGCGACCCACGCGTGGCCGACTACGAAAGCGGCCGCTCGATCAACCTGGCGCTGGCCGAGCGCGGGCGCAACGCGCTGCGGCAGGCCGGCGTGGAGGACGAGGTGATGGCCCGCGCGGTGATGATGCGTGGACGCATGGTGCATCCGCGCGAAGGCGCCGCGCAGCTGCAGCGCTATGGCCGCGACGACAGCGAAGTGATCTGGTCGATCCATCGCAGGGACCTGAACACCACGCTGCTGACACTGGCCGAGCAGGCAGGTGCCACCGTACATTTCCACCGCCGGCTGCATACCGTCGATTTCGATGCCGGCCATGCGCGCTTCATCGACGATCGCGACGACAGCCCGCACGACATCCACTTCGACAGCCTGATCGGCGCTGACGGCGCCGGCTCGGCGCTGCGCGCGGCGATGAACCGGCGCGCGCCGCTGGGCGAGGACATCGCCTTCCTCGATCACTCCTACAAGGAACTGGAGATTCCACCGGACCGTGATGGCGGCTTCCGCATCGAACGCAACGCATTGCACATCTGGCCACGGGGCCACTTCATGTGCATCGCCCTGCCCAATCACGAAGGCACGTTCACGGTCACCCTGTTCCTGCCCAACCAGGGCGAGCCCAGCTTCGCCACCGTCAATACCGGCGCCCAGGCCGAAGCCCTGTTCGCGCGCGAGTTCGCCGATGCGTTGCCGCTGATCCCCGACCTGCGCACGGACTGGGAGCAGCATCCGCCCGGCCTGCTCGGCACGCTGACGCTGGAGCGCTGGCACCAGCAGGGCCAGGCCGTGCTGATCGGTGATGCCGCGCATGCGATGGTGCCCTTCCACGGGCAGGGCATGAACTGCGCGTTCGAGGACTGCGTGGCACTGGCCCGCCATCTGATGGAAGCCGACGACCTGCAGAGCGCGTTCGCCGCCTTCGAGGAAGAACGCAAGCCGAACGCGCATGCGATCCAGCAGATGGCCCTGGAGAACTACCTGGAGATGCGTGATCGCGTCGCCGACCCGGCCTTCCTGCTGCAGCGCGAGCTGGAGCAGGCGCTTCAGCGTCGCTGGCCGACCCGCTTCGTACCGCACTACACCATGGTCACGTTCCTGCACACGCCCTACGCGGAGGCACTGCGCCGGACCGACATCCAGCGCGACATGCTGGTGGCCGCCACGATCGGCCATACGTCGCTGGAGAACATCGACTGGGCGGCTCTGGAGGCACAGATCCATGCCCGGCTGCCGGTTCTGGAGGGCGCACACTGATGGCTGACAGCTTCCTGTTCTACGACCTGGAAACCTTCGGCCAGGACCCACGGCGAACGCGCATCTCGCAGTTCGCGGCGATCCGCACCGATGCCGATCTGAACGAGATCGACACGCCGGTGAGTTTCTTCGTACGCCCCGCCGACGATCTGCTGCCCTCGCCGATGGCCACCCTGGTCACCGGCATCACGCCGCAGCGGGCACTGGCTGAAGGCATCAGCGAAGCGGAAGCGTTCGACCGCATCAACGAACAGCTGTCGCGCCCGGGTACCTGTGCCCTGGGCTACAACACCCTGCGCTTCGACGACGAATTCATCCGCTACGGTCTGTTCCGCAACTTCCATGACCCCTACGAGCGCGAGTGGCGCAACGGCAACTCGCGCTGGGACCTGCTGGACATGCTGCGGCTGATGCGCGCCCTGCGTCCCGAAGGCATCCACTGGCCACTGCGCGAGGACGGCGCCACGTCGTTCAAGCTCGAGCACCTGGCCGAAGCCAACAATGTGCGCGATGGCGATGCGCACGAGGCGCTGTCGGACGTGCGCGCCACGATCGGCATGGCACGCCTGTTCAAGCAGTCGCAGCCGCGGTTGTGGGACTACGCGCTCAAACTGCGCGACAAGCGTTTCGTCGGCAGCCTGCTGGACGTGGGCGCGCTGAAGCCGGTGCTGCACATTTCCATGCGATACCCGGCCAGCCGGCTGTGCGCGGCGCCGGTGCTGCCGCTGGCGATGCACCCGACGATCAACAACCGGGTGATCGTGTTCGATCTGGAAGGTGACATCGACGACCTGCTGCAGCTGCCAGCCGAGACGATCGCCGAGCGGCTCTACCTGCGCGCCAGCGAACTGCCCGAAGGCGTCGCCCGGGTGCCGCTGAAGGAAGTACATCTGAACAAGGTCCCGGCGCTGGTCGCCTGGAACCACCTGCGGCCCGACGATCACGCCCGCCTGGGCCTGGATGTCGCCGCCATCGAAGCCAAGGTCGAGCGGCTGCGTGCATTCGCGCCGCAACTGGCCGAGAAGGCACGGCAGGTGTACAACCAACCACGGGACGCCGTCGTGGCCGACGTCGATGCTTCGCTGTACGACGGCTTCCTCGGCAATGGCGACAAGCCACTGCTGGCCCTGGCGCGGACCACGCCGCCCGCAGAGCTGGCTGCGCTGGAAGGCCGCTTCCGCGATCCGCGCCTGCCCGAACTGCTGTTCCGCTATCGCGCCCGCAACCATCCCGACACCCTGGCACCGGCCGAGCGCCAGCGCTGGCAGGACTACCGCCGCCAGCGCCTGCTCGGTGACGGCCGCCTGGGCGAACTCAACCTGCCCCAGTACCAGCAGCAGCTCGATGCACTGGCCGCCGAGGCGCCGGACGACGATCGCCGCCTGGCCCTGCTGCAATCGCTGCGCGACTGGGGCCAGCATCTGCAGGAGAGCTTGTGAGCACCTATTTCAGCGACGCCAGTTTCAGGTTCCTGCGCAGCCTTGCGCGGCACAATGAAAAGGCCTGGTTCAACGACCATCGCCAGCAGTACGAAGACCATGTACGGCAGCCGTTCCTGCGCCTGCTGGGCGACCTGCAGCCCGCGCTGGCCGAGGTCAGCGCGCATTTCCGTGCCGATACCCGTGGCGTCGGTGGTTCGCTGTTCCGCATCCATCGCGATGCGCGCTTTTCAAACGACAAATCGCCGTACAAGACCTGGCAGGGCGCACGCCTGTTCCATGAACGCCGCCGCGAAGTGGCCGCTCCGTCGTTCTACGTGCATCTGCAGCCGGGCGAGAGCTTCGTCGGTGCCGGCCTGTGGCACCCCGAACCGGACACCCAGCGCCGCGTGCGCCATTTCATCCTGGACAACCCCGGCAGCTGGAAGGCCGCAGCGCATGCACCCGCCCTGCGCCGGCGTTTCGATTTCGAGCAGAGCGAGAAGCTGGTCAGGCCGCCGCGTGGCTTCCCCGCCGATTTCGAGTTCATCGACGATCTCAAGCATCGCAACTGGGTGATGTGGCGCTCGCTGGACGATGAGACGATGACCGGGCCGCGCCTGCTGTCCACGCTCGGCAAGGACCTGGCCGCGCTCGGCCCCTTCGTCGACTATCTGTGCGCAGCACTGGATCTGGAGTTCTGATGCCACTGGCCCGGCAACGCCGCCCGCTCGGCCGCACCGGCCTGTCCGTATCGCCGGTCGGGCTGGGCTGCTCGGGCTTCTGGGGCCATCGCCGCTTTGCCGAGCATGCCGCCGGAGCGATCGTCGAGCACGCGCTGGCCCAGGGCGTGAACCTGTTCGACACCGGCCACAACTACTCCGGCTTCCATGCCGAACCGCGCCTGGGCCGCATCCTGCGGCCGCTGCTGGCCCGCTACCCGCGTGAGTCACTGGTCATCTCCAGCAAGGGCGGCACACTGACCGGACAGGCCGGCATCAGTGGCGCAGAACAGCGCGATTTCTCGCCTGCGGCCATCACCGCCAGCTGCGAAGCCTCGCTGCGCAACCTTGGCCTGGATTACCTGGACATCTACCAGCTGCATGGCGCCACCGCGCACGACATCAACGACGATCTGCTCGATGCGCTGCAGCGCCTGCGCGAACGTGGCCTGATCCGCGCCACCGGCATCAACACCCACTCAGCCTCGACGCTGCACTGGATGCTTGCGCATCCACAGGCATTCGACGTGGTCCTGCTGGACTACAACGCGCTGCAGCAGGATCGTGCGCCGCTGATCGACCAGCTGCATGCGGCCGGAATCGGCGTACTGGCAGGCACCGTGCTCGCACAGGGCCACCTGCTGCCCAGCCAGCCTCGCCGGCCGAGATTGGCCGATGCCTGGTACCTGGCGCGCGCGTGGCTCAAGCCCAGCAGCCGCCGTCTGATGCGCAGCGCACGTGCGATGCGCCGGGCCATTGCGGCGATCGACAGCCAGCGTCCGGCCCAGACTGCGTTTGCCTACGTTCTGGGCCACCCCGGCGTGGCCGCCGGCATCCTGGGCACTACCCGCGTCGGCAGTCTGGAGGAGGTGCTGGCCACGCGACCCGAAGCACTGCGCCCCGCCGACCGGCAACGCCTGGTCGCCGCTTATGGCGACGGCAGCGGTTCGCCCAGTCATTGAGTCTTCACCCCGGCCGGCCGCACTTGCGGCAGTCTGGCGGCATGAAGAAGCTCACTGCGATCGTGGCGCTGTTGGTGATTGCCCTGGCCGGCGTGTGGTTCGGCGGCCCCTACCTGACCATACAGGGTCTGTCCAAGGCCATCGAACAGCGCGATACCGCCGCACTGGAACGCTACGTCGACTTTCCGCGCGTGCGCGTCAGCCTGCGTGCGCAACTCAATGATTACCTCGTGCGCCAGGCCGGCCCCGATGTGGCCAGCAGTCCGTTCGGCGCCCTGCTCTACGGCCTGGGCGACCAGCTTGGGGGCGCGGCGGTGGACACCCTGATGACCCCGACCGGCATCGGTGCGATGCTGCAGGGCCATGTGCTGTGGAAGCGTGGGCGCAACGAGCTGCAGGGCGGAGATGCCTTCGCGGCGACCGAACCGGCACGGCCTTTGAAGAACGCCCGCCACCGTTTCGAAGCGTTCGACCGCTTCGTCGTCGACGTTGATCGCGGCCCGGGCCAACCACCGTTGAAGGTCGTGCTGGAACCGCAGGGGCTGCGCTGGAAAGTGGTTGACGTGCAGTTGGGAATGGCCGGCACCCCATGATGCAGAACGCCGGGCGTGGCCCGGCGCTACCGCGTCATCCCTCGTTGGCGACACCGTGCGGCACATGGCCCGCGGCAACGTGTTCGCGGGCACTGTCGATGTTGTGCTGCGAATCATCGAAGAAGATGTCGGCACCGAAGGCCTGCAGGAACGGCCCCTTGTGGCGGCCGCCCAGGAACAGCGCCTCGTCCAGGCGCACGCCCCATTCGCGCAGCGTGCGGATCACCCGCTCGTGCGCGGGCGCAGAGCGGGCGGTGACCAGCGCCGTGCGGATCGGCGCACTGTCACCGGCCGGGAACACCTCCTGCAGCGTGTGCAGCGCGGACAGGAAGCCGCGGAACGGGCCACCGCTGAGCGGTTCGCGCGCACGTTCGCGCTCGTGGCGGCCGAATGCCTCGACCCCCTGTTCACGCGAGATGCGCTCGCTTTCATCACCGAAGATCACCGCATCACCGTCAAAGGCAATGCGCAGCTGGCCGGACGGTCGGCCGGTGTCGATCTGGTCCGCGGCGGCCGCAGCGGTCTCGCCGGGTGGCTTGGGCAGGATCGTCGCAGCGGCGATTCCGTGGCGCAGCGCACTGCGGACCGACTCCGGATTGGCCGACAGGAACAGATCGGTGCCGAACGGTTTCACGTAGGGCCAGGTCGGCTCACCGGCGGTGAAGGTGGCACGGATGATGCCCAGGCCGTAGTGCTGGATCGAATTGAAGATGCGCAGGCCGGTATCGGCAGAATTGCGCGACAGCAGGATCACCTCGACGCGCGGGTTCTCCGGGCTGGCGCCCTGGTTCAGCGCCAACAGTTTGCGCACCACCGGGAAGGCCACGCCGGGACCGAGGATGTCGTCCTCGTGCTGGCGCTGGTACTCCGCATAGGCCGCCACGCCATCGGTCTCGAACAGCGCGTGGCTTTCCTCGAGATCGAACAGGGCGCGCGAGGTCACCGCGACGGTCAGCAAACGGGGGGAGTTGTCACCCATCGGTGGGGGTCCTTCTGGCGATCGACGCGACCGGCAACCTATTGTCCTCAAAAAACGAACTGTTCGCTCAGGATCCGGTCTTCCAGATTGTGTTCCGGGTCGAACAGCAATGTCACCCGGCGGTCGCGCGACTCGCGGATGGTCACCTCGACCACGTCGCGCGTCTCGTGCGAATCGGCGGTCACGCTGACCGGTCGCTTGTAGGGGTCCAGCACGCGGAAGCGCACCTCCGTATCCGCCTTGAGAATGGCACCACGCCAGCGTCGCGGGCGATACGGTGCCAATGGCGTCAGCGCGATGGTGTGCGAGCCCAAGGGCAGCACGGGTCCGTGGGCCGAATAGTTGTAGGCGGTGCTGCCTGCGGGCGTGGCAACCAGCACGCCGTCGCCGATCAGTTCGGCCACCCGCTCCTGCCCATTGAGGTCGATGCCGATGTGCGCAGCCTGGCGGGTCTGCCGCAGCAGGGACACGTCGTTGTACGCCAGCGAACCGGTGCTGGTGCCCGATTCGGTCAGCGCCACCATCTCCAGCGGACGCAGGTTGGCCGGTTCCGCGCGGGCGATGCGTGCATTGACGTCGTCGTCGCCCCGGTACTGGTTCATCAGGAAACCTACGGTGCCCAGCTTCATGCCGAACACCGGTTTTCCCAGGTGGCCGTGACGATGCAGCGTCTGCAGCATGAAGCCATCACCGCCCAGCGGGCAGAGCACGTCGGCCTGCTCGGGGGCATGGTCGCCAAAGCGCGCGACCATGGCCGCGCGGGCCATCTGCGCAGCTTCGGTGGTGCTTGCCAGGAAAGCGATGCGGGGGGTGTCGCTCATCGGTGGATCCGGGGGGCAGGCGTGAGGGCGAGCATACCCGAGCGCCGCTCCGCTCGCGGGGCCGGGCCGGGCGCTACCCGGCTCCGCGCTCCCGGTAGCGCCGCACCATGCCCGGCGAAGTTCCGCGTTCCGGTAGCGCCGGGCCATGCCTGGCGAATCCTCAGTGGCCAGAAACAGAACGGCCCCGCTTTCGCGGGGCCGCTCCGTTTCACGCAGGCCGGGCGTGGCCCGGCACTACATCAGTCACGCACCGTGTGCGGCCAGCTGGCCCAGGCGCTGGACCGCGACCGAGACGGTCGGGTAGTCCAGGGTCTTCTGCTCGGCCAGTTCCGCCAGCATTGCCAGGGTGAAGCGCAGGCTGTTGTCATCGCGGCCCATCCATGCAGCCACCTTGGCCTCGGCACTGCCGCCCTTGGTGGCGAGCACCTGACCGGCCAGGTTGCGATGGTTGGCGGCCAGCTCGTCGCGCAGCACGCCGCGTGCCACCGCATGCCAACGGCCGTTGACTTCCAGTGCATCGACCTGCTCGAACAGCCACGGCAACTGCAGGGCATCGCCCAGGCGGAAGTGCACCTTGGACACGTCCACCGGCTTCAGCTTGCGGGTACGGGCCAGTTCGATGATGTCGAACGCCGGTTCCAGGAAGTGCAGCTCGGACAGCTGCTGTGCCAGCGCGGACGGCAGGCCCTTCTCCTTCCACTCGGCCACCAGCGCCTCGTAGGTCGGACGCTGCGAGTCCGGCAGCACACCCGACGCGACACGGATGTCGTTGAACGGGCCCTGATAGCGGTTCACCGCTTCAGTGATGCCCGGCATCGCACCCGGACGCGACAGCAGCCAGCGCACGAACGAACGCTGCAGCTTCCAGATCACCTCCAGCGCGTCGATCTGCACCGACTCCGGCACCTTGCCGTCGAGGGCGTCGATCTGCGCCCACAGCGCGCGCGCATCCAGCGTCTCGCGGCTGATGGTGTAAGCCTTGGCGACCTCGGCGATGGAGCGGCCGGTGTCTTCCTGCATGCGCATCAGGAACGTTGCGCCCATGCGGTTGATGGTCTGGTTGGTCACCGCCGTGGCGATGATCTCGCGCTTCAGGCGGTGACGCTCCATCGCATCGGCGTACTTCTTCTGCAGCGGCGTGGGGAAGTAGCGCAGCAGCTCCTTGGAGAGGTACGGATCTTCCGGAATATCCGACTCCAGCAGCTGGTTGAACGCCACCAGCTTGGAGTAGGACAGCAGCACCGACAGCTCCGGACGGGTCAGGCCCTGGCCGCGCGCCTTTCGCTGGGACAGCTCGGCATCGGACGGCAGGAACTCGATCTGCCGATCCAGCAGCCCCTGCTGTTCCAGGGTGCGGATGAAGTGCTGCTTGGAACCCAGGCGCTTGACCGCCATCCGCTCCATGAGGCTCAGCGCCTGGTTCTGGCGATAGTTGTCGTTGAGCACCAGGTCGGCGACTTCATCGGTCATCGAGGCCAGCAGCTTGTTGCGCTGGTCGACCGTCAGCTTCTTCGCCCGCACCACATCATTGAGCAGGATCTTGATGTTGACTTCATGGTCCGACGTATCCACGCCGGCCGAGTTGTCGATGAAGTCCGTGTTGAGCAGCACGCCGGCCTGCGCGGCCTCGATACGGCCCAGCTGGGTCATGCCGAGGTTGCCGCCCTCGCCCACCACCTTGCAGCGCAGCTCGCCACCGTTCACGCGCAGTGCGTTGTTGGCACGGTCGCCGACATCGCTGTGCTGCTCGCTGGCGGCCTTCACGTAGGTGCCGATGCCGCCGTTCCACAGCAGGTCCACCGGTGCCTTCAGGATCGCGCTCATCAGGTCGTTCGGCGACAGCGCCTTGACGTTCTCGTCCAGGCCCAGCGCTTCACGCACCTGGGGGGTGATCTCGATCGACTTCAGGCTGCGCGGGTACACGCCGCCGCCCTTGCTGATCAGCTTGGCGTCGTAGTCTGCCCAGCTCGAACGCGGCACGGTGAACATGCGCTCGCGCTCGACGAACGAGGTCGCCGCGTCCGGATTCGGGTCAAGGAAGATATGGCGGTGGTCGAATGCCGCGACGAGACGGATGTGGCGCGACAGCAGCATGCCGTTGCCGAACACATCGCCGGACATGTCGCCGACGCCGACCGCGGTGAAGTCCTGGCTCTGGCTGTCACGGCCGAGCGCACGGAAGTGGCGCTTGACCGACTCCCATGCACCGCGCGCGGTGATGCCCATGCCCTTGTGGTCGTACCCCACCGAACCACCGGAGGCGAACGCATCGCCCATCCAGAAGCCGTGCGCGATGGCCAGGCCGTTGGCGATATCGGAGAAGGTCGCCGTGCCCTTGTCGGCGGCCACCACCAGGTACGGATCGTCCATGTCGTGCCGCACGACATCCACCGGCGGCACGATCTTGTTGTTGACGATATTGTCGGTGATGTCCAGCAGGCCCTGGATGAACAGCTTGTAGCAGGCCACGCCGTTGGCGAAGATCGCGTCGCGGTCGCCGTTCACCGGCGGGGTCTTGGCGAAGAAGCCGCCCTTCGCACCGACCGGCACGATGACGGTGTTCTTGACCATCTGCGCCTTGACCAGACCCAGCACTTCGGTACGGAAGTCTTCGCGACGGTCCGACCAGCGCAGGCCGCCACGGGCCACCGCGCCGAAGCGCAGGTGGGTACCTTCCACGCGCGGACCGTAGACGAAGATCTCGCGGTACGGACGCGGCTTCGGCAGGTCCGGCACCAGCGCCGAGTCGAACTTGAAGCTGATCACATGGCCGTGCTGGCCATTGGCGTCGGTCTGGTAGTAGCTGGTACGCAGGGTGGCATCGATCACGCCCATGAACGAACGCAGGATGCGGTCTTCGTCCAGGCTCGACACGCGGTCCATCAGCCTCAGCAGCGCATCGCGCGCGGCCTGCATCTGCGCGTCGCGGTCACCCTTGCGGGCATCGACCACGGTCTTGAGCACCTTCAGGGTGGCCTCGTCGCCGGCGGCCAGCACATCGAAGTGGGCCTTCAGCTGGGCCTGGCCGGCTGCGATGTCGTCCTTGCTCTCGTGGCCGGTGGCCGGATCGAAGCGCGCTTCGAACAGTTCGACCAGCAGGCGCGCCAGCAGCGGATAGCGGGCGAACGTGCCTTCCACGTACGCCTGCGAGAACGGCACGCCGGTCTGCAGCAGATACTTGCAGTAGCCGCGCAGCATGGCGACCTGGCGCCAGTGCAGGCCGGCGGCCAGCACCAGGCGGTTGAAGCCATCGTTCTCGGCATCACCGTGCCACACGCGGGCGAAGGTCTCGCCGAATGCTTCGTCGACGCTGGCGGCATCGATCGCGCCGGCCGTCGATTCGACCTCGAAGTCCTGCACGTATACCGGGGCGTTGTCGACCGACAGACGGTACGGACGCTCGGCGATCACGCGCAGGCCCATGTTCTCCATCATCGGCAGCGCGTCGGACAGCGGAATGTCGTCCAGCTGGCGGTACAGCTTCAGGCGCAGGCCATCGCCGCTTTCGCGCGGCACCGCCTGCAGGCTCAGGCGCAGATCGTCCGGACCGGTCAGCGCGTCGAGCTGGCTGACGTCGTTGGCGGCAACTGCAGTGCTGTTGTCTTCGATGTAGCCGGCCGGCAGTGCCTTGCCGATGCGGGCCGCGATGCGCAGGCCTTCGCTTTCGCCATGACGGGCCACCAGCGCTTCGCGCAGGTCGTCCTGCCAGTTGCGCAGCACCTGGGCGAGCTTGCGCTCCAGTTCGGCGGTATCCACGTCAAGCATCTCGCCGGGCTTCGGGCGCACGATCAGATGCACCTGCGCCAGCGGCGATTCACCCAGCACCACCGAGCTGTCGACGTACTCGCCATGCAGCGCTTCCTTCAGCATCGCCTCGATGCGCAGGCGCACGTCGGTGTTGAAGCGCTCGCGCGGCAGGTAGACCAGCGCGGAGATGAAGCGGCTGTACTTGTCACGGCGCAGGAACAGGCGGCTGCGCACGCGCTCCTGCAGGCCCAGCACGCCCATCGCGGTGCGGAACAGCTCGTCCTCGCTGGACTGGAACAGTTCTTCGCGCGGCAGGGTTTCCAGGATGTGGCGCAGGGCCTTGCCGCTGTGGCTGGACGCGGCCAGGCCGGACTGCTTCATCACGTATTCGTGGCGCTGGCGCACCAGCGGGATTTCCCACGGGCGGCGGTTGTAGGCACTGGAAGTGAACAGGCCGAGGAAGCGCTGCTCGCCGATGATCCTGCCCTTGGCGTCGAATTCCAGCACGCCGATGTAGTCCATGTAGCCGGCGCGGTGCACGCGGGAGCGCGCATTGGTCTTGGTCAGGATCAGCGCGTCCTTCAGCCCCGACGTGGCGTTGAGGCCCTGGGCGGCGAGCGTCTTGACCGGGCGTGCGGCGGACTTGTCCTTGCCGCGCATCAGGCCCAGGCCGGTCTCGTTCAGCGGCGCCAGCACGTCTTCCTTGCCCTGCTTCTCGACGCGGTACTCGCGGTAGCCGAAGAAGGTGAAGTGGTTGTCGGCGGCCCAGCGCAGGAACTCCTGCGCTTCCCTGCGCGAGGCATCGTCGACCGGCAGCGCACGGCTGCCCAGATCGTCGGCCAGTGCCAGTGCCTTGTCCTTCATCGGCTGCCAATCGCGCACGATCGCCCGCACTTCGTCCAGCGCCTTGCCGATGGCCTGCTCGATGGCGGCCATGGCATCGGCCGGCTGGCGGTCGATCTCCAGCAGCATCACCGATTCGGCCTCGCCCTCGCCGACCTTGACCAGCTTGCCGGCCTTGTCGCGGGTGAAGCGCAGCACCGGGTGGCCGAGCACGTGCACGCCCACGCCCTGTTCGGCCAGTGACATGGTCACGGTGTCGACCAGGAACGGCATGTCGTCGTTGATGATCTGCAGCACGGTGTGCGGCGATTCCCAACCGTTCGCCTTCACCGTCGGATTGAACACGCGCACGTTGGCCTTGCCGGCCTTGCGGGCACGGGCGAACTCCAGCGTCTCGGCCGCGAGCGCGGCCCACTCTTCAGCGCTGTGGTGCGGGAACTCGTCCGCCTCCATGCGCTTGTAGAAGTCAGCGGCAAACGCCACTGCTTCGGCCTGGGCGGCCGCCGGGTAACGCTTGCGCAAGGCCGTGTATACCGGCTCCAGGGAGAAACCAGCGGTCACTGCGACCTCCGACTCAGCTGGTTTGGTCTTGTTTTTCACGGTCTTGGCTGCGGTTTTTTGCGGTTTCATGGCAGAGCGATGCGCTTGCTCAGTTGGGAAAATGAAATTGTAGCCCTCCCGCGCGAAAAGGCCTTGCTGCAGGACGGAATAAGCAGATTCGGGTTTGCTGCGGTTTAGACGCCTATTCAGTTCGCCCAGGTACGGAGCGGGCGGGGGGCGGCCGCCTTGCCGACAGGATCGGCAAAGCGTGTTACCGGAAGACACACGCGGGAACGTCGTTTCGATTCCACAATCCTGAACTGGACGGTATAGTCCACCGCGTGAACCCGGCCTACTTCCCCGTTGCCCTCGATGCGCGCGATGAGCGCGTGTTCGATGCCGTGCGCGAACTGCTGGCCCGGCAGGGCATGCAGATGAGCATGGATGCGGTGGCCCAGCAGGCCGGCTGCTCCAAGCAGACCCTGTACTCGCGCTATGGCAGCAAGCAGGAACTGCTGCGGCGGGTGATGCAGCGGCATGTGGGACACGCGACGGGGGCAATGCTGCGTGCACTCCGCAGTGACGACCTGCGTGCCAGCCTGTTGCAGTTCGCCATCGACTTCCTGGAGCATTTCAACCAACCGCATGTCGGCCAGGCCTGCCGGCTGATCGCTGCAGATGCCGCCCAGTTCCCCGAAGAGGCCCGGGCGCTGTACCGGCATGGTGCTGGCGCGCTGACACTTCATCTTTCTGAATGGATTGAAACCGTTTGCAGGCGTGGCCTGCTCCGGCATGACGACCCGCACTTCATGGCCGAACTGCTGCTGAGCATGATCGCCGGTCAGGATTTCGACAAACAGCGCTTCCATACCCCCCATCGTGATGACGCGCTCCTGCGTCGGCGCTGGGCAGAGTTCTCCGTCGACAGCTTCCTGCGCGCGTTTGCGCCGCAACCGTCGCCGGCCCCGTCTACAAACCAACCCCGGAGTTCCTCCTGATGACCGCCCCACTCCGCACCCTTGCCTTGACGTGCGCCGTTGCTGTCGCGCTGGCTGCCTGCAAGAAACCGGAACAGCAGACACCCCCGCCGCCGGAGGTGGGCGTGATCGATGCGAAGCCGCAGACCCTGCCGCTGCAGCGCGAGCTGGTCGGCCGCCTGTCGCCGTTCCGCAGTGCCGATGTCCGCGCACGCGTGCCGGGCGTGCTGCTCAAGCGCGTCTACCAGGAAGGCTCCCAGGTCAAGCAGGGGCAGACCCTGTTCCTGATCGACCCGGCACCGCTGCGCGCCTCGCTGAACGCGTCCGAGGCCCAGCTGGCCTCGGCGCGCGCCACCTACGCCAACGCCAAGGTGGCGGCCGATCGTGCCCGCTCGCTGGCACCGCAGCAGTTCGTCTCCAAGTCCGACCTGGACAACGCCGAATCGGCCGAGCGCACTGCGTTGGCCGCGGTCAAGCAGGCCGAAGCGGCGGTGACCTCCTCGCGGATCAACCTGGGCTACGCCGAAGTGACCGCGCCGATCAGCGGCGTGGCCAACAAGCAGCAGGTGACCGAGGGCGCACTGGTTGGCCAGGGCGACGTGACCCTGCTGACCACCGTTGACCAGCTCGATCCGCTGTACGTCAACTTCTCGCTCAGCGTGGACGAGCTGACCCAGCTGCGCGCGCAGCAGGCCAAGGGCGCCCTGGCCCTGGCCGGCGACGGCAAGGCCACCGTCAACGTGAAGCTGGCCGATGGCAGCACCTACAGCGAGCCGGGAACCCTCGACTTCTCCTCGACTACGGTCGACCCGGCCACCGGCGCGGTGTCGCTGCGTGCGCTGCTGCCCAATCCGCAGCAGATCCTGCTGCCGGGAGCCTTCGTCAGCTTCCAGGCCAACCTCGGCGAGCGCAACAATGCCTACCTGGTGCCGCAGCAGGCGCTGCTGCGCGACACCACGGGCGGCTACGTGATGGTGGTCGGTGCCGATGGCAAGGTGGCGCGCAAGAACGTCAAGACCGAAGGCGCACAGGGCGGCAACTGGCTGGTCAGCGATGGCCTGGCCGCCGGCGACAAGGTGATCGTGGCCGGCGTGCAGAAGGTCAAGGAAGGCAGCCCGGCCGTCGCCAAGCCCTGGACGCCGGGGCAGGACGCCGCCGGCAAGCCCGCGGCCGGCGGTGCCGGCCCGGCCGCACCCGCCGCTGCCGCCGACAAGGCTCCGGCCCAGACCGACGCAGCCGACAAGGCCGCGCCGGCCGCCACCGACTCGAACAAGCAGTAACGGGAACCTTCCGTCATGCCTAAATTTTTCATCGAACATCCAGTCTTCGCCTGGGTGGTAGCGATCCTGATCTCGCTCAGCGGCGTGATCGCGATCCTCAACCTGGGCGTGGAGTCCTATCCCAACATCGCTCCGCCACAGGTGACCGTCTCGGCCACCTATCCGGGCGCCAGCGCGGACACCACCGAAAAATCGGTCACCCAGGTGATCGAGCAGCAGCTGACCGGTATCGATCACCTGCTGTACTTCAGTTCTTCGTCCTCGTCCAATGGCCGTGCGCAGATCACCCTCACCTTCGAGACCGGTACCGATCCGGACATCGCCCAGGTGCAGGTGCAGAACAAGGTGTCGCTGGCGACGCCACGACTGCCGTCGGAGGTGACCCAGCAGGGCGTGGTGGTGGCCAAGGCCAATGCCGGCTTCCTGATGGTCGTGGCCCTGCAGTCGGATACGGCGGCGATCAACCGTGACGCGCTGAACGACATCGTCGGTTCGCGCGTGCTCGACCAGGTCTCGCGCATTCCCGGCGTCGGCAGCACCCAGCAGTTCGGTTCCGAGTACGCCATGAACATCTGGCTGAACCCGGAGAAGATGCAGGGTTATGGTCTCTCGGCCAGCCAGGTCCTGGCTGCAGTGCGCGCGCAGAACGTGCAGTTCGCCGCCGGTGCACTGGGCTCGGACCCGTCGCCGGAAGGCCAGCACTTCACCGCCACCGTGTCGGCTGAAGGACGTTTCAGCTCGCCGCAGGAGTTCGAGAACATCATCCTGCGCGCCAACGCCGATGGCTCGCGCGTGCTGCTCAAGGACATCGCCCGCGTCGCCTTCGGCGCCAACAACTACGGCTTCGACACCCAGTACAACGGCAAGCCGACCGGCGCCTTCGCCATCCAGCTGCTGCCGGGCGCCAACGCCCTGAACGTGGCCGATGCGGTGCGCGCCAAGATGGACGAACTGCAGCCCAGCTTCCCGGCCGGCGTGACTTGGTTCTCGCCGTACGACAGCACGACCTTCGTCAAGATCTCGATCCAGGAAGTGGTCAAGACGCTGTTCGAAGCGGTGCTGCTGGTGTTCCTGGTGATGCTGATCTTCCTGCAGAACTTCCGCGCCACCCTGATCCCGACCCTGGTCATCCCGGTCGCTCTGCTGGGTACCTTCCTGGGCATGTGGATGATCGGATTCACGATCAACCAGCTGACCCTGTTCGCGATGGTGCTGGCGATCGGCATCGTGGTCGACGACGCCATCGTGGTGATCGAGAACGTCGAACGCATCATGAGCGAGGAAGGCCTGGCGCCGAAGCCGGCCACGCAGAAGGCGATGACCCAGATCACCGGCGCGGTGGTGGCGATCACCGTCGTGCTGGCAGCGGTGTTCATCCCGTCCGCACTGCAGGGCGGTGCCGCCGGCGAAATCTACAAGCAGTTCGCGCTGACCATCGCCATCTCGATGGCGTTCTCGGCCTTCCTGGCGCTGGGCTTCACCCCGGCGCTGTGCGCGACCTTCCTGAAGCCGACGCACAACGACAACCCGAACATCGTCTACCGCACCTTCAACAAGTACTACGACAAGATCAGCCACACCTACGTAGGCCACATCACCTCGGCGGTGCGCCATGCCCCGCGCTGGATGATCCTGTTCGTGGTACTGACCGCGCTGTGCGGCTTCCTGTTCACGCGCATGCCGGGCAGCTTCCTGCCGGAAGAAGACCAGGGCTATGCGCTGGCGATCGTGCAGCTGCCCCCGGGCTCGACCAAGGGCCAGACCAACGAGGTGTTCGCGCAGATGCGCGGCATTCTGGAAAAGCAGGATGGCTTTGAAGGCATGCTGCAGGTGGCCGGCTTCAGCTTCGTCGGTTCCGGCGAGAACGTGGGCATGGGCTTCATCCGCCTGAAGCCGTGGGAAGAACGCGAGTTCACCGCGCCGGAGTTCATCCAGAACATGAACGGCGCGTTCTACGGCATCAAGGAAGCGCAGATCTTCGTGGTCAACCTGCCGACAGTGCAGGGCCTGGGCCAGTTCGGTGGCTTCGACATGTGGCTGCAGGACCGCAGTGGTGCCGGCTACGAGCAGCTGACGCAGGCCCGCAACATCCTGCTTGGCCAGGCGGCGCAGAAGCCTGAAGCACTGGTTGGCGTGCGTCCGAACGGCCTGGAGAACGCTCCGCAGCTGCAGCTGCACGTGGATCGCGTGCAGGCGCAGTCGATGGGCATGTCGGTGTCGGACGTGTACAGCACCATCCAGCTGATGCTGGCGCCGGTGTACGTCAACGACTTCTTCTACGAAGGCCGCATCAAGCGCGTGACCATGCAGGCCGATGGCCCGTACCGCACCGGCCAGGAGTCGCTGAAGAGCTTCTACAGCCCCTCCAGCCTGACCACCAACGCCGACGGCACCAACGCGATGATCCCGCTGAGCACCGTGGTCAAGTCCGAATGGGTGTCCGCATCGCCGTCACTGAGCCGCTACAACGGCTATTCGGCGATCAACATCGTCGGCTCGCAGGCGCCGGGCACCAGCTCGGGTGAGGCGATGCAGACCATGGAGAGCATCGTCAACAACGACCTGCCGGCCGGCTTCGGCTACGACTGGTCGGGCATGTCCTACCAGGAAATCCTGGCCGGCAACGCAGCGACGCTGCTGCTGGTGCTGTCCATCGTGGTGGTGTTCCTGTGCCTGGCGGCGCTGTATGAAAGCTGGTCGATCCCGGTGGCGGTGCTGCTGGTGGTGCCACTGGGCGTGCTCGGTGCCATCGGCCTGTCGATGATGCGTGGCCTGCCGAACGACCTGTTCTTCAAGATCGGCCTGATTACCGTTATCGGCCTGGCGGCGAAGAACGCGATCCTGATCGTAGAGTTCGCGGTGGAGCAGCGTGCGGCGGGCAAGAACCTGCGCGATGCCACCATCGAGGCGGCACGCCTGCGCTTCCGCCCGATCCTGATGACGTCCTTCGCGTTCATCATGGGCGTGATCCCGATGGCGATCTCCAGCGGCGCCGGCGCCAACTCCCGTCACGCCATCGGTACCGGCGTGATCGGCGGCATGCTGTTCGCCACCCTGCTCGGCCTGCTGATGATCCCGGTCTTCTTCGTGGTCGTGCGGCGCATGCTCGGCGACAAGCTGGACGAGCCGTCGAAGGAATTCCTCAGCCGCCAGCGTGAGGGCGAAGCAGCGCATCGTCCGGATCGCTGATCCACCCTGCGCTGCAACGAAAAGGCCCCGGAGCGATCCGGGGCCTTTTTTGTTTATCGCGGGGGGATGCCAGAGCAGATCAGCGCAGCAGCGCGACCGCCACGCACACCGTCAGCAGAACCAGCGCGGCCCATTGCATGGGTACGAAGAAGAAGTGGTGGGGCGCAGTTTCCCCTTTCTGCCGGGGAGTACGGTTGAGCCACAAGCCCAGCAGCACGTTCACGGTTGCACCAATGCCTGCCCCCAGCAGCACCTGGGGCAGCGGGATGTTGCCCCGGGGGCCATCGTGCGGGAAGAGGTAAGCCAGCAGCAGGATCGCTGCGATCGGCGTCACCAGTGTCAGGATTCCCCAACCTCGATAGATCATCTCTGCAGAACCTGTAAAAAAGGCCCTGCATTGGAACAGATCGGCATCGCCCGACCAACAGGCCCGTGCATGCAGGGCATGGATCTACCGGCTGCGCCGCTGTTGCAGCGGCGCAGCCGTTTCGACTCAGCGCAGCCCGGTCTCGTTGCGGGCGATCACCAGGCGCTGGATCTCCGAGGTGCCCTCGTAGATCTCGGTGATCTTGGCATCGCGGAAGTAGCGCTCCAGCGGCATTTCCTTGGAGTAGCCCATGCCACCATGGATCTGCACGGCCTGGTGGGTGATCCACATCGCCGCTTCCGACGCCGTCAGCTTGGCGATGGCCGCTTCATTGCTGAAACGCTTGCCCTGGCCCTTCACCCATGCCGCGCGCAGCGTCAGCAGCAGGGCTGCGTCCAGCTTGCACTTCATGTCGGCGATCTTGGCCTGGGTCATCTGGAAAGTACCGATCGGCGCGCCAAACGCCTTGCGCTCCTTCACATACTCCAGCGTCGCTTCATAAGCGGCACGGGCGATGCCGATGGCCTGCGATGCGATGCCGATGCGCCCGGCATCGAGCACGCCCATGGCGATCTTGAAGCCCTCGCCCTCCTGGCCCAGCACGTCTTCCGGCTGGGCGACGTAATCGTTGAATTCGATCTCGCAGGTCGCCGAGGCACGGATGCCCAGCTTCGGCTCGGTCTTGCCACGGCCGAAGCCGGCCTTTTCGGTGTCGACCAGGAAAGCCGTGATGCCACGCGCGCCCTTGTCCGGCTCGCTCATCGCGAACAACACGATGTACCGGGCCACCGGGCCGGAGGTGATCCAGCTCTTCTTGCCGTTGATGACGTAGGTGCCGTCGGCCTGCTTGACCGCGCGGCAACGCATGGCGGTCGCATCCGAACCGGACTGCGGCTCGGTCAGGGCGAATGCACCGATGGCCTCGCCCTCCGCGATGGCGCGCACGTACTTCTGCTTCTGCTCCTCGCTGCCGTGGGTCAGGATGCCGTTGCAGAACAGCGAATTGTTGACCGACATGATGGTCGAGTGGGCCGCGTCGCCGGCGGCGACCTCCACCATCGCCAGCACATACGCGATCGGGTCCATGCCGGCACCGCCGTATTCGGTCGGTACCTCGATGCCCATCAGGCCGTTCTCGCCCAGCAGGCGGATGTTCTCCAGCGGGAACTCGCCGGTACGGTCATGGTGCTCCGCGCTCGGGGCGATCTTCTCCTGCGCGATGCGCCGCGCCACGTCCTGCAGCATCAACTGCTCTTCAGTAAAGCTGAAATCCACAACACCCTCCCGGGTACATGAGGTTATGGGCGCGCAGCGCGCGCCCAGGTGCGCCGATTGTACCGGGGCCCGGGGAGTTTCCATACGCCACCGACTTGACCACGGCGGCCGATCCAGCGAATATATCTCTATATCGCGATAGGTAGATATTCATGGATCTGGAAGACTGGTCAACCCGCCTGAAGGTGTTCGCCGATGCGACGCGGGTGCGCCTGCTGGCGCTGCTGGAGCAGGAAGAGCTGACCGTGGCCGAGCTTTCGGCGATCACCCGGCTGGCCCAGCCGCGCGTGTCCACTCACCTGGCGCGCCTGAAGGAAGCGGGCCTGGTCCGCGACCGCCGCGCCGGCGTGTCGGCCTACTACCGCTTCGACGAAGCGCAGCTGGATCCGGCGCAGCGCGCATTGTGGCATGCCTTGAGCAACGGAAGCGACGATCCACTGCTGCGCCAGGACGCTGAACGGGTCGCCGCCGTGCTGGCCAGCCGCGCCGCGGACCAGAACTGGGCCGACAGCGTGGCCGGCGACATGGAACGTCACTATTCTCCGGGCCGCACCTGGGAGGCGCTGGCGCGTACCGCCCTGCCCCTGCTGGAAACCGGCGACGTGCTCGATATCGCGTCCGGCGACGGCGTGCTGGCCGAACTGGTGGCACCGCATGCCAAGCGCTACATCTGCATCGACACCAGCGCGCGCGTGGTGGCCGCTGCCAGTGAACGCCTGCGCCGCCTGCCCAATGTGGAAGTGCGCGAGGGTGACATGCATGCCCTGCCCTTCAAGGACCGCAGCTTCGACCTGGTGGTGCTGATGCACGCACTGACCTACGCCAGCAAGCCGGCGCAGGCCGTCACCGAAGCCGCGCGCGTGCTGCGCCCGGGCGGCCGCCTGCTGCTGTGCAGCCTGGCGCGCCACGAACACAAGGCAGCGGTGGAAGCCTATGGTCACGTCAACCTGGGCTTCAGCGACAAGGAACTGAAGAAGTTCGTCGACAAGGCCGGCCTGCAGGTTTCCAGCCTGGAGACGGTCACCCGCGAGAAGCGGCCGCCGCACTTCGAAGTGATCTCGCTGATCGCCAACAAGCCCTGAGTCCGGAATCATCATGCCCGTCCTGCCCTGGTTGCACCCCGAACGTGCCAATGCCCTGCTGGGCGCGCTGCGCGAGCGGATCCTGATCATCGACGGAGCGATGGGCACGATGATCCAGCGCCATGGCCTGCAGGAAGGCGACTACCGCGGTGAGCGTTTCGCCGATGGCTACGATCACCTGCACGGGCCGGGCTGCGACCACGCCGCGCCGCAGGGCCACGATCTGAAGGGCAACAACGACCTGTTGCTGCTCACCCGGCCGCAGGTCATCGCCGACATCCACACCGCCTACCTGGAAGCCGGCGCGGACCTGGTGGAAACCAATACCTTCAACGCCACCTCGGTCAGCCAGGCCGACTACCACCTCGAGCATCTGGTGTACGAACTGAACAAGGCCGGCGCCGCCGTGGCCCGCGCCTGCTGCGATGCCGTTGAAGCCACCACGCCCGGCAAGCCGCGCTTCGTGATCGGCGTGCTTGGCCCCACCAGCCGCACCGCATCGATCAGTCCCGACGTCAACGATCCGGGCTTCCGCAACACCAGTTTCGATGAGCTGCGCGACACCTACCGCGAAGCCATCGATGGCCTGATCGACGGCGGCGCGGACACCCTCATGGTCGAAACCATCTTCGACACGCTCAACGCCAAGGCGGCGCTGTATGCGGTGGAGGAAGCCTTCGATGCGCGCGGTGCGCGCCTGCCGGTGATGATCTCCGGCACGATCACCGATGCCTCCGGCCGCACCCTGTCCGGCCAGACCGCCGAAGCCTTCCACGCCTCGCTGGCACACGCGCGGCCCCTGTCGATCGGCCTGAACTGCGCGCTGGGTGCCGATGCGATGCGCCCGCATGTCGAAACGCTGTCGCAGGTTGCCGACTGCCATGTCAGCGCGCATCCCAATGCCGGCCTGCCCAATGCCTTCGGCGAGTATGACGAGACCCCCGAAGAAATGGCGGCGACCCTGCGCGGTTTCGCCCGCGATGGCCTGCTCAACCTGGTCGGCGGCTGCTGCGGGTCCACCCCCGACCACATCCGTGCCATCGCCCAGGCGGTGGCCGGCCTGCCACCGCGTGTCCTGCCGGACCGCCAGGACCAGGCGGCATGAACGTCGCCGCCACCGTTCCGCACTTCCCGCCCTGCCGTTGCTGAGCCACTGCCTGCCATGACGCCTGTCCGCCCCACCCGCCTGTCCGGCCTGGAACCGCTGGTCATCACCCCGGACCTGCTGTTCGTCAACGTCGGCGAGCGCACCAACGTCACCGGCAGCGCGCAGTTCCGCAAGCTGATCAAGGAAGGCCGCTACGAGGAGGCCGTGGACGTGGCCCGGCAACAAGTGGCCAGTGGCGCGCAGATCCTCGACGTCAACATGGACGAGGGCCTGATCGACTCCGAGGCGGCGATGACCCGCTACCTCAACCTGATCATGTCCGAGCCCGACATCGCCCGCATTCCGGTGATGGTCGACTCGTCCAAATGGAGCGTGATCGAAGCCGGCCTGAAATGCCTGCAGGGCAAGAGCGTGGTCAATTCGATCTCGCTGAAGGAAGGCGAGGCCCTGTTCCGCGAACACGCGCGCAAGGTGCTGCGTTACGGGGCGGCAGCGGTGGTGATGGCGTTCGACGAAAGCGGCCAGGCCGACACCTGTGCGCGCAAGGTCGAGATCTGTACGCGCGCCTACCGCATTCTGGTCGATGAGATCGGCTTCCCGCCACAGGACATCATCTTCGACCCGAACATCTTCGCTGTCGCCACCGGCATCGAGGAGCACGACAACTACGCGGTGGACTTCATCGAAGCCACGCGCATCATCAAGCAGACCCTGCCGCACTGCCACGTCTCCGGCGGCGTTTCCAACGTGTCGTTCTCGTTCCGTGGCAACGAAACGGTGCGCCAGGCGATCCATTCGGTCTTCCTGTACCACGCCATCGCCGCCGGCATGGACATGGGCATCGTCAACGCCGGTGCCATGCCGATCTATGACGAACTGGAGCCGGACCTGCGCGAGCGCGTGGAGGACGTGATCCTCAACCGCCGCCCCGACGCCACCGAGCGCCTGCTGGAGATTGCCGAACGCTACAAGGGCAGCAAGAGCAAGGTGAACAGCGAAGACATGGCCTGGCGCGCCAAGCCGGTCGAGCAGCGCCTGGCCCACGCCCTGGTGCACGGGCTGGATGCGTTCGTGGAAGAGGACACCGAGCTGGCACGGCAGGCCTCCAGCCGTCCACTGGACGTGATCGAAGGGCCGTTGATGGATGGCATGAACGTCGTCGGCGACCTGTTCGGTGCCGGCAAGATGT
Source organism: Stenotrophomonas sp. TWI169 (assembly GCF_039674705.1). Lineage (NCBI taxonomy): Bacteria > Pseudomonadati > Pseudomonadota > Gammaproteobacteria > Lysobacterales > Lysobacteraceae > Stenotrophomonas > Stenotrophomonas sp. TWI169. The sequence continues at coordinate 125,382 of NZ_JBDJOB010000010.1, forward strand.
TCCTGCCGCAGGTGGTGAAGTCGGCCCGCGTGATGAAAAAGGCGGTGGCCTACCTGCTGCCCTATATCGAGGCGGAGAAGGCCCGCAGCGGTGACACCGCCAAGAGCAACGGCCGCATCATCATGGCCACCGTGAAAGGCGATGTGCACGACATCGGCAAGAACATCGTCGGCGTGGTCCTTGCCTGCAACAACTTCGAGGTGGTCGATCTGGGCGTGATGGTGCCGGCGCAGAAGATTCTCGATGCGGCCCGCGAGCACAAGGCCGACCTGATCGGCCTGTCCGGGCTGATCACGCCGTCACTGGAGGAAATGAGCCATGTCGCCCGCGAGATGCAGCGCCAGGGATTCGACCTGCCATTGCTGATCGGCGGCGCCACCACCTCGCGCGCGCACACGGCGTTGAAGATCGACCCGCACTACCATGCCCCTACGGTGTGGGTGAAGGATGCCTCGCGCGCGGTGGGCGTGGCCCAGTCGCTGATCTCGCGCGACCTGCGCGCGGGCTTCGTTGCTGCCAATGAAGCCGACTACGCCGAGATCCGCGCCCGTCACCGCAATCGTGGCGATGCCAAGCGGCTGGTCTCGCTGGAGCACGCGCGCGGCCAGAAATTCCAGGGCGGCTGGGACAGTTACGTGCCCCCGGTTCCGAACCAGCCCGGCCTGCATGTGTTCGAAGACTATCCCCTGTCGGAACTGGTCGACTACATCGACTGGACGCCGTTCTTCCAGGCCTGGGAACTAGCTGGCAAGTATCCGGCCATCCTCACTGACGAGATCGTCGGCACCCAGGCCAGCGAGCTGTACCGCGACGCCCGGGCGATGCTGGCGCGCATCGTCGCGGAGAAGTGGCTGACCGCCAAGGCAGTGTTCGGCCTGTGGCCGGCCAACAGTGTCGGTGACGATGTCCGCGTGCAGCATCCACAGGGCGAGACCACCCTGCACTTCCTGCGCCAGCAGGTCGACAAGCCGGCCGAGCGCCCCGACTTCTGCCTGGCCGATTTCATCGCACCGGCCGACAGCGGGCGACAGGACTGGATCGGTGCGTTCGCGGTCACCGCCGGTATCGGCATCGATGCCCATGTCGCGCGCTTTGAAGCCGAGCACGACGATTACAACGCGATCCTGCTCAAGGCCCTGGCCGACCGCTTCGCCGAAGCACTGGCCGAACGCCTGCACCAGCGGGTGCGCACCGAGTTCTGGGGCTATGACCGCACCGAAGCGCTGGACAACGATGCGCTGATCGACGAGAAGTATCGCGGCATCCGGCCCGCCCCCGGCTATCCAGCGTGCCCGGAGCACAGCGAGAAGCGCCGCCTGTTCGATCTGCTGCAGGCGGAAGCCAACGCGGGCATGACGCTGACCGAGAGCTTCGCGATGCTGCCCACCGCGGCCGTCTCCGGCTACTACTTCAGCCATCCACAGAGCCAGTACTTCGTGGTCGGCCGCCTCAGCCGCGAACAGGTGGGCGACTACGCGCGGCGCAAGGGCGTGGATCGCGCCCAGGCCGAGCGCTGGCTCGCATCCAACCTCGACTACGATCCCGAATAGACCGCGCAGAAACAGCAACGCCGGGCATTGCCCGGCGTTTCCGATCACTGCGGTGCAGGCTTACCAGACCAGGTCATCCGGCACCTGGTACTGCGGATCGGCGTAGGGATCGTCCTCGGCCGGGGCATCCGGATCGACCTTCAGCGCCACCGAGGCCGCGAACACGGCTTCGGCCTGGTTCAGCACCTCGGCGGTGACCAGCAGATAGCGGCCATTGAGCTGCACCACGCCCAGCTCGCCGGCATTGAGCGCGGTCAGCTGTGCCGCGGTGACATAGATCCGCTTGATCTTGCCGCCATACGGGAAGTGTCGCGCGATGTCGGCCGCCTCGTCATTCAGGCCCTTGTCCTTCAGCAGTTCTTCCAGCTTCGCCTTCGCCTCGCGGCGCTGACGCGCTTCCTCCTGCTTCAGGCGCTCGGCTTCGATGCGCTCTTCCTTCTCCTTCTGGGCACGGATGGCATAGGCCTTGGCCAGATCCATCTCCTCGGCACTGCGCGGCCTGCGCGGGCCCTGTCCACGGTGCTGCCCCGGCTTGCCCGGCGCACCACCGGGACCGCGACGCTCACCGGGCGTGTGCTCGCCCTTGCCTGCGCCCTGTGGCTTTCCATTGCCGTTGCCGCCCTTGCCCTGCGGGCGGCCATCACGGCGGGGGCCATCATTCTTGCGCTCGGGCTTGGGCGCGGGCTTGAAGCCCAGGCCCAGCAACTGGTCGCGGAGGGTATCGCTCATAGATAAGGGTATGGATCAGTAGTGCGGCGGCGGCGGTTCGCTCGCCGGATCGGAGGAATTCAGTGCGTTGCGGACCTTGCCCAGGTCTTCCAGCAGCACGCGCAGCACATCGGCGTTGCGGGTGCCCTGCATCCGGGCATCGGCCAGTGCGTCGCTCAGTTCGGCCAGCGCGTGTTCCTGGAAGGACACACGCATCTCCAGCTCGACCAGGCGCGCTTCCAGCGCCTGCTCGCGTTCGGTCGGCAGCTCAGACATGCAGTGAACGCCCCCGGCCGATGCCGTAGTACGCCAGGCCCGCCGCTTCGACCTCGGCGGGGTCGTACAGGTTGCGGCCGTCGAACACGACCGCGTCCTTCAGCCGTTCGCGCAGCATCGAAAAATCAGGGCTGCGGAACTGCTTCCATTCGGTCACCACGATCAACGCATCGGCGCCCTGCAGCGCGTCATCGGCGCTGTCACAGAACACCAGATCATCGCGCTCACCGAAGATGCGCTGCGCTTCGTGCATGGCTTCGGGGTCGAACGCACGTACGGTCGCCCCACCCTCCCACAGCTGCGCCAGCAGGCGGCGGCTGGAGGCCTCGCGCATGTCGTCGGTATTCGGCTTGAAGGCCAGCCCCCACACGGCGAACGTCCTGCCGCGCACGCCCTCGTCCTCGCCCTTGTCGTAGTGGCGCTGGACCAGGGCGAACAGGTGGCCCTTCTGCGCATCGTTGACCGCTTCCACCGCGTTCAGCAGCTTCGGCTCCAGGCCGCTCTGCTGGGCGGTGCGGGCCAGCGCCTGCACATCCTTGGGGAAACACGAGCCACCGTAACCGGCGCCCGGATAGATGAAATGCCAGCCGATGCGCGGGTCCGAGCCGATCCCCTGGCGGACCTGCTCGACGTCGGCGCCGACACGCTCGGCAATGTTGGCAATCTCGTTCATGAACGAAATCTTGGTCGCCAGCATCGCGTTGGCGGCGTACTTGGTCAGCTCGGCCGAGCGTACGTCCATCTCCACCACGCGGTCGTGGTTGCGGTTGAACGGTGCATACAGGCGACGCATCACCGCCACCGACTCGTCGCTGGTGGCACCGATGATGATGCGGTCCGGTCGCATGCAGTCGGCGACCGCGTCGCCTTCCTTCAGGAACTCCGGGTTGGAGACCACATCGAAGGCGATGTCGGCGCCGCGCGCCGCGAGTTCGTCGGTGATCGCTGCACGGACCTTGTCGGCGGTGCCGACCGGCACCGTCGACTTGTTGACCACCACGGTCGGCACGCTCATGTGCCGGCCGATGGTGCGGGCCACGGCCAGCACGTACTGCAGGTCGGCGCTGCCATCCTCGTCCGGCGGTGTGCCCACGGCGATGAACACCACCTGGCCATGCGCGATCGCCGCGGCCGCATCAGTGGTGAACGCCAGCCGCGCCGCAGCGTGGTTGGCCTTCACCATCGGCTCCAGGCCCGGCTCATAGATCGGGATGATGCCCTGGTTCAGGCCATCGACCTTGCCCTGGTCGATATCGACGCAGATCACCTGGTGGCCGACATCGGCCAGGCAGGTGCCCGTCACCAGGCCGACGTAACCGGTACCGAAAATCGCAACGCGCATGTCCGTGCAGGCTCCGTGGTGGCTTACGGCAGGACGCCCAGCAGTTCGACGTCGAAGGTCAGCGTGGCGTTCGGACCGATCGGGCCGCCCGGGGTGCCGTTCTCACCGTAGGCCAGCTCGCCCGGGATCCAGAAGCGGTACTTGGAGCCGACCGGCATCAGCGCGACGCCTTCGGTCCAGCCCTTGATCACCTGGTCCAGGCCGAACTCGGCCGGGCCACGGCTGGCGGAGCTGTCAAAGACGGTGCCGTCGAGCAGCTTGCCTTCGTAGTTCACGCGCACCTTGCTGGTCGGCAGCGGACGCTCGCCGCTGCCCGGGCGGATCACCTGGTACTGCAGCCCCGAGGCCGTGGTCACCACGCCCGGCTGGGTCTTGTTCTTGGCCAGGAATGCGTTGCCTTCCTGACGGTTGGTCTGTGCAGCCTGGGCAGCCTTGGCCTGCATTTCGGCCTGCTTGGCGCCCATGAACGCCTGGATGGTGGCCGTGGCGTCAGCCTCGGTCATCTTCGGCTGGCCCTTGCTCAGACCAGTGCTGATTGCGTCAAACAGCGACGCAACGTCAATGTCGTCCTTCAGCTGTGCCAGCGACGGACCCACCGAGTAGGAGCCGATCATCTGTGCGACCTTCACCCGATCGACCTTCGGCGGCTGAGAGCCCGGCGCAACGCCCGGCACCTGCTGGCCGCTGCGGGCCATCACGACCTGGCGCAGGGCGGCATCGGTGGCCTTGGCCTGCTCCTGGGTGATCTGCGGCTGCAGGCCTTCGAACGAACGCTCCACGGCCGTGCGCAGGGCAGCGACGTCGATTTCATCGGCGATCGGGGTGAACGACTTGGCGACATCCAGGCCGATGGCGTAACCGAGCTTCTGCTTGGGGGAATTCAAGGTTGCGGTCTCCTTGGCGGCTGCGGGGGCCGCCGGTTGTTGCGACAGAGCGACACCCGAAGTGCCCATCGCCAGAATCAGAACCGACGCCGCTGCGCCGCGCATTCCCATCTTCATTCGCTGCATTCCTGGAAGTGACTGGCGCCGACGTCGGCGCGAAAAGAAGCATTGTCGCACGCATGCCGTCGATGTCGAGGCATCCGTGCCGGATATCAACGCGTGGCGGCGGGCGCGGCCAGTGCCTTGTCGATGGCCGCGATCAGCTGCGGATCATCCGGCGTGACCTTGCTGGCGAACTGGGCGATGACCCTGCCGTCGCGGCCGACAAGGTACTTGTGGAAGTTCCAGCCCGGCGCCACGCCGGTTGCCGCGGTCAGGCGCTGGTACAGCGGGGTGGCCTGCGCGCCGACCACGTGGACCTTCTCGAACATCGGGAACTTCACGCCATAGGTCAGCGTACAGAATTCCTGGATCTGCGCTTCGTCACCGGGTTCCTGGCCCTTGAAATCGTTGGACGGGAAGCCGAGGACCGCGAACCCGCGGCGTGCATAGCGCTGCTGCAGCGCTTCCAGGCCTTCGTACTGCGGCGTGTACCCGCACTTGCTGGCGGTATTGACCACCAGCAGCACCTGGCCGTGATAGCGCTGCTGCAGGTTGACCTGCTGCTTGCCGGCCAGGGGCCGGTAGTCCACATCCAGCAGATCGGCGGCCAGGGTGAGGCCGGGAAGGGCCAGCCCGGCCAGCAGGGTCAGCAGGGAAAGACCGCGCAGGCGGCGCGGGAAGACGGTCGGCAGGGGCATCGGAGCGGTCCGCGGTGGCCATTCACAGGGCCCGGCCGGGAGCGGCCGGGAATCGGCCGAACTATAGCACCGGCCCCGGGGCATCCCGCCGCGCGACCGCCCCGGCGCTTTGCGCGGATTGGCGGCAACGCAGCCGGAGCCAGAAGCTGGCCGGTGCTTGACATAGCATGGACGCAGCTGAATGGAAGCGACGCGACGGCCTGCGCCCACCGAGCATCATTCCGCATTCAAATCAATGGCTTGCAGAATTGCGTCTATGCCATGACACCCCCTGCCATCAGTTGGGTCATGTCGGGGGTTGCACGTCGGCGTGCCGGTGTTATAGTTGCATACAACACCAGTCACCTGAGACAGGGGGTATGCCATGAACACCCGGATGCATCGCAACGTCACCGCTCCCGCGATCACCGCCGTTTCGACCCTGCTGGTGATGGCGTGGCTGGCCTCGCCACGCGCGCCCACCGCCCCCTCTCTGTCCGATACCCCGCAGGACGCGCCCACTCCCACGGCCGGGACGCCGGAAGCTTCACCCTCCCCCCCGCGTCGGCTGCACAGCTCCCTGTCCATGCCGTATTTCTCGTTCGCACAGCCGCTGACCCCACGGAGCTGACCATGAGCGACATCCAGTGGAGCGACGGCGCTCCCATCTACCGCCAGCTGAAGGAGCGCGTGATCGCCATGATGCTCGACGGAATCCTCAAGCCGGGCGATGCCCTGCCTTCGGTGCGCCAGGTGGCCGCCGACTACCAGCTCAACCCCATCACCGTTTCGCGCGCCTACCAGGAACTGGCTGACGAAGGCCTGGTCGAGAAGCGCCGGGGCCTGGGCATGTTCATGACCGAGCAGGCGGCCACGCAGCTGCGCAGCAGCGAGCGCGAGCGCTTCCTCAATGAAGAATGGCCGGCCGTCCTGGAGCGCATCCAGCGCCTGGGGCTGAGCCTCGACGAATTGCTGACCCAGGGGAAAGTCTGATGAATGCCAGCCTCACCAGTACCGCTGCAAGCGACGCGGTCATCACCGCCCGCGGCCTGCGCAAGGCCTACAAGAGCACGGTCGCGCTCGACAATGCCAGCTTCACCATCCCGGCGGGCCGGATCATCGGCCTGATCGGACCCAACGGTGCCGGCAAGACCACCGCGTTGAAGGCCATCCTCGGCCTGACCACGGTGGAAGGCGACCTCAGCGTGCTCGGCCGCGACCCGCGCCTTCATCGGGATGAGCTGATGAAGGACATCTGCTTCATCGCCGACGTCGCGGTGCTGCCCCGCTGGCTGAAGGTGCGCGAGGCCATCGACTTCGTCGCCGGCGTGCATCCACGCTTCGATCGCGCCCGCTGCGAGCGCTTCCTGGCCAACACCAAGCTGCAGCCGAAGCAGCGCGTGCGCGAACTGTCCAAAGGCATGATCGTGCAGCTGCACCTGGCCCTGGTGATGGCCATCGACGCCCGCGTGCTGGTGCTCGACGAGCCGACCCTGGGCCTGGACATCCTGTACCGCAAGGAGTTCTACCAGCGCCTGCTGGAGGACTACTTCGACGAGCAGAAGACGATCATCGTCACCACCCACCAGGTCGAAGAGATCGAGCACATCCTCAGCGACGTCATGTTCATCCGCGACGGCCGCATCGTGCTCGACGCAGAGATGGACGATGTCGGCCAACGCTACACCGAGCTGCTGGTCAACGCCGAGCAGCTCGATACCGCGCGTGCGCTCAAGCCGATCGACGAGCGCGCCCTGGCTTTCGGCAAGACCGTGCTGCTGTATGACGGCGTGCCGCGTGACCAGCTCACCTCCCTCGGCGAGACCCGCAGCCCGGGTCTGGCTGATCTGTTCGTCGCTGTCATGAAGGGGACCTACGCATGAACGCCGTCAATCATCCCGTCGGCCCCGCCGGCACGCTGCGCTGGCTGCTCAAGCGTGAATACTGGGAGAACCGTGGCGGGTTCCTCTATGCGCCGCTGATTGCCGGCGTGGTGTCACTGCTGATGAGCGGTGTGGGCATCGCCTTCGGCCTGTTCGCCCTGCATCGGGCTGCGCGCGACGGCAATCTGCACATCGATGGCGAGGACGTGAACATCAACGGCCTGGACCTGGCGCTGCTGACCCGCAACATCAGTGCCAAGGACATGGCCGACCTCGGCAACGGCCTCGACCTGACCCTGGTGCTCAGTTCGGCCTGGCCATTCCTGGTGCTGGCGTTCGTGATGTTCTTCTACTGCCTTGGCGCGCTGTATGACGACCGCCGCGACCGCAGCATCCTGTTCTGGAAATCGCTGCCACTGTCCGATACCCAGACCGTGCTTTCCAAGGTGATCAGCGCGCTGGTGATCGCCCCGCTGATCGCAGTGGTCGCGGGCATCCTGACCATGTTCGGCTTCCTCGCCATCATCAGCCTGGTGGCCGCGCTGCACGGTGGCAGCCCGATGAACCTGATCTGGGGACCGGCCAGCCCGCTGACCCTGGCCGCCGGCCACCTGTCCTGGATTCCGGTCTACGTCCTGTGGGCGCTGCCGACCGCCGGCTGGCTGCTGCTGTGCTCGGCCTGGGCCAAGTCCAAGCCGTTCCTGTGGGCGGTGATGCTGCCGCTGTTCGCCGGGATCATCGTCTCCACCACCAAGGTCATGACCCTGTTCGGGCTCACCAGCGGCTGGTTCTGGCAGAACGTCGTCGGTCGCCTGCTGCTCAGTGGCGTGCCCGGCATGGACCTGATCTACCGCACCGGCCTGCAGGACTCGCGTGCGGACCTGGAATCGGTCACCGCGCTGATGGGCCCGGTCGCGCAGCTGAAGTCGCTGGCGATGCCGGGACTGTGGATCGGCGCTGCGTTCGGCGCGCTTTTCATCTTCCTTGCCATCCGCCTGCGCCGCCGCGCCGGCGAAATCTGACCCCTTACCGGAGCCACCACCCATGCGTTCCCTGCTCGCCTGTACCGCGTTGTTGCTGATGCCGCTGTCGGCCCTGGCCGCCGATGCACCCAACTGCAAGTTCACCGCTGCGCGCACGTTGAAGCTGGACGTGGCCGGTGCCAAGGCGGTGGTGTTCGAGGTGAACCAGTTCGATCTGAAGGTGACCGCCCGCAGTGGAGGCGGTCAGCTCGACGGCCGTGCCTGCGCGTCCAGCCAGGATCTGCTGGACCAGCTGGTGCTGGACCAGCGCCGGGAAGGCGACAAGCTGGTGGTCAGCCTGCGCCGCGCAAGCCGTGCCGGCCTGAATCTGGGCAACTTCTACGCCTGGCTGGACATCCGCGGCAGCGTGCCGGACAACCTGCCGCTGCAGTTCAAGGTCGGCTCCGGCGACGCCAGCATCGACAACGCGCAGTCACTGAGCGTGGATGTCGGCTCCGGCGACGCCGTTGCGCGCGGCACCCGCGGCACCATCCATGCCTCCGTCGGCTCCGGCGACCTGGAGATCGACGGTGGCAGCGCACTGAACCTGCTGTCGCTCGGCTCGGGTGACGTCAAGGCGCGCAACATCGGGGGCGACGCGATCGTCGGCACGGTCGGCTCCGGCGACCTCACGATCAGCGACGTGCGTGGCAACGCACGCCTGGACACGGTCGGATCGGGCGACGTCGACTTCAAGCGCGTGCAGGGCAGCGTCCAGATCGGCGTGGTGGGCTCGGGGGGCATCGACCTGGGTGACATCGGCGGCGATGTGCACGTGCGCAGCCATGGCTCCGGCGACGTCGACGTCGATGGGGTGCGCGGCAACCTCACCGTCGATCACAGCGGCAGCGGCGACGTCGTGCACCGCAACGTCAGCGGCAGGGTCACCCTGCCCCGCAACAAGTAAATCCCAACCCACCGATTCGAGGGGAATGCCATGAACCTGATGCGCCTGCTGCCTGCCACCCTGCTGTGCCTGCCGCTGATCGCCTGCGGTGTCACGTCTTCCGCGCCCGACACCAGTGTCGGCAAGAGCGTCGCCGAAACCTCCAGCGGCGTTGGCAGAAAAGTCCAGGAAGCCATGGATGAGGCCCGCAGGGAGATCACTGAGGGCAACATCAAGATCTCCGCCGACAATCAGCCGCGCGCGGAGATCACGCCGGATGGACATCTGCTGATCGGCGGCAAGGATGTGCCGACCAACGACACGCAGCGCCGCCAGCTGCTGGAGTACCGCGGTCACGTGGTCGCCATCGCGACGGACGGGATGAATGTCGGCCTGGCCGGTGCCAAGCTCGGTGCCAGCGCTGCCGGTGAAGCGCTCAAGGGTATCTTCAGCGGTGACAGCGAAGGCGTGGAGAAGCGGATCAACGCCGAGGCCGCCAAGATCGAAGCGCAGGCCAAGCGCATCTGCGACCGCCTGCCGGCGATGCTGGCCAGCCAGCAGGCGCTTGCCCGCGAACTGCCGGCCTTCAAGCCCTACGCCAGCATGGACCAGAGCGACGTCGACGACTGCGGGAAGGACGGCTCGGTCACCTTCTCCAACTGAGACACTTCAGCGCACCCGGCCGGCAGCGGGCCCCCGCTGCTGGCACCGGGCTTACAATGGGCACCCCGGATGCCCCCGATCGAATCGTCATGAAGAAGCTGTTTCTGCTGCTGGCTGCCCTGTTCTGCCTGGGCCTGGCCGGCTGCGACCAGGATTACCGCAACCACCGCGCAGAGCGTGGCAAGCCCAAGATCTCCGTGAGCGAAGGCATGGTGACCGTGCGCCGTCCACCGGCACCGAACATCATCATCCTGGCCGACGGCACGATGAAGATGGACGAGATCCAGATTCCGCTGGACGATGCGCAGAAACAGATGCTGCAGACGATGTTCGGCAAGCTGCAGGTACTGCGCCAGAACACGCTGGTGGCCGCCCCGGCCGATCCGAACATGCAGCCGGTGAAGATCCAGCCGCCGGAGGGCATGGACGTCATTCCAGGCGACCTGATCCAGCGCATCCCCGAGTTCAAGGACTACACCGAGACCTTCGGCAACATCGTCGCCGACCGTCGCTGAACGCAAACGCCGCCCGAGGGCGGCGTTTCTCATTGGCTCGGCAAGCCTGCTCGGCAGATCAACCGCCGCCACCGCCTCCCGCATGGATGCCGCCAGCGGTCAGCGCCGTCGGATCCAGCAGGCGCCGCAGTTCCGCTTCGCCCAGGCCGCTGTCCTCCAGCGCCACCTCCAGCACCGGCCGCTGTTCCTTGTAGGCGCGCTTGGCGATTGCCGCGGCCTTCTCATAGCCGATGATCGGGTTCAGCGCAGTAACCAGGATCGGGTTGCGCGCCAGCGCCTCCGCCACGCGATCCTCGCGCACCTTCAGGCCTGCGATGGCGCTGTCGGCCAGCAGCGTCGACACGTTGGCCAGCAGGCCGATGCCTTCGAGCAGGTTCACCGCGATCAGCGGCAGGGTCACATTGAGCTGGAAATTGCCGGTCTGCCCGGCCACCGTGATCGCCGTGTGGTGACCGATCACCTGCGCGCAGGCCATCACCGTCGCCTCCGGAATCACCGGATTGACCTTGCCCGGCATGATCGAGCTGCCCGGCTGCAGGGCCGGCAGTTCGATCTCGCCCAGCCCCGCCAGCGGCCCGGCATTCATCCAGCGCAGATCGTTGGCGATCTTGATCAGCGCCACCGCCAGCGCATTGAGCTGGCCGGACAGCTCCACCGCATCGTCCTGCGCGGCCAGGCCTTCAAACTTGTTGTCGGCACTGTCGAACTTGAAACCCGAGTGCTGCTTGAGGGCCTTGGCCACCTGAGCGCCGAAACGCGGATCGGCATTGATGCCGGTACCGATGGCGGTGCCGCCCAGCGGCAGCCGGCGGACGCGCTTGAGGCTGTCCTCAATGCGCGCCTGTGCCGATGCCAGCTGTGCCGACCAGGCACCGAACTCCTGCTCGAAGGTCAGCGGCATGGCGTCCATCAGGTGGGTACGGCCGGTCTTGACCACCTTGCGCAGGCTGCGGCCCTTCCTGTCGATGGTCCTGCGCAGATGCGCCAGCGCGGGCAGCAGCTGTTCGTGCGCCGCCAGCACCGCCGAGACGCGCAGCGCGGTCGGGATCACGTCATTGGAGCTCTGCCCCTGGTTGACGTGGTCGTTGGGATGGACCGTGGTCTTGCCGGCCTTGCCGGCGCGGTTGGCCAGGGTCGCGATGACCTCGTTGGCATTCATGTTCGAGGACGTACCCGAACCGGTCTGGTAGACATCGATGGGGAAATGCGCGTCCCAGTCGCCCGCCGCCACTTCCGCGGCGGCGGCCTGGATCGCCTTGGCCACGTTCCTGGGCAGGTGGCCCAGTTCGGCGTTGACGCCGGCAGCGGCGCCCTTGACCAGACCCAGCGCACGGATGAACCCGCGCGGCATGCGCTGGCCGGACACCGGGAAATTCTGCACGGCGCGCTGGGTCTGCGCGCCCCACAGGGCGTCGGCAGGCACCTGCAGCTCGCCCATGCTGTCGTGTTCGATCCGGAACGCCCGGGAGGCACCCTTGCTTGCAGCTTTGCTCATTGCATCGACTCCGCACTACTTCAGTTGGGGAAAGGGAAGCGGCGGCTGGCAGGGTGTCGCTTCCCGGGCTGGCGGCGGCAATCACGATACTCTCTTGCCCGTTGCATGGCATGACGGAAGCGGGCCGGATCGTTTCATCTGCGGCACCGTTGCCCATCGGGAGCGCCGGGCCCGGCCGGGCGAGGACAGCGCGCAGCCTCCGTGCGCCCGGCGTGGCCCGGTGCTGCCAAGCATGCGAAGGCCACGCGTCGTAGAATATCGGCCCCGCCGCTCGCTCCCGCCCTGCCGACATGTCCGATTCCGCCCTGCTCGCCCTGTCCCCGCTCGATGGCCGCTACGCCGGCAAGGTCGATGCCCTGCGCCCGATCTTCTCCGAGTACGGCCTGATCAAGGCCCGCGTCACGGTCGAGGTGGAGTGGCTGCTGGCGCTGGCCGCCGAGCCGGGCATCGTCGAGCTTGCAGCGTTCTCCGAAGCCGCCACCGCCCGTCTGCGCGCGCTGGCCAGCGGTTTCAGCCCCGCCCATGCCGCCCGGGTGAAGGAGATCGAGCGCACCACCAACCATGACGTCAAGGCGGTGGAGTACTTCATCAAGGAGCAGCTGAAGGACGACGCCGAGCTGGCGCCGGCACTGGAGTTCGTGCATTTCGCCTGCACCAGTGAGGACATCAACAACCTCAGCTACGGCCTGATGCTCGAGCAGGCGCGCCGCGAGGTGCTGCTGCCGACGCTCGACGGCATCGCCGCCACCCTGCGTGGCCTGGCCCACGCCCAGGCCGCGCAGCCGATGCTGTCGCGTACGCACGGCCAGACCGCTTCGCCGACCACCCTGGGCAAGGAGCTGGCGAACGTGGTGGCGCGCCTGGAGCGTCAGCGCCGCCAGATCGCCGCGGTCGAGCTGACCGGCAAGATCAACGGTGCGGTCGGCAACTACAACGCGCACGTCGCCAGCTACCCGGACGTGGACTGGCCGGCCTTCGCCGAACGCTTCGTGACCGGGCTTGGCCTGGTGTTCAACCCGTACACCACGCAGATCGAGCCGCACGACAACGTCGCCGAAATCGGCGATGCCGCCCGCCGCGCCAACATCATCCTGATCGACCTGGCCCGCGACATCTGGGGCTACATCTCGCTGGGCTACTTCAAGCAGCGCCTGAAGGAAGGCGAAGTCGGCTCGTCGACCATGCCGCACAAGGTCAACCCGATCGATTTCGAAAATGCCGAAGGCAACTTCGGCATCGCCAACGCGCTGTTCGAGCATTTCAGCGCGAAGCTGCCGATCAGCCGCTGGCAGCGCGACCTGACCGATTCCACCGTGCTTCGGGCGCTGGGTACCGCCTTCGGCCACAGCCAGGTGGCGCTGGACTCGCTGGCCAAGGGACTGGGCAAGCTGGAGGTGAATCCGCAGCGCCTGGATGCCGACCTGGATGCGGCGTGGGAAGTGCTGGCCGAAGCGGTGCAGACGGTGATGCGCCGCCACGGCCTGCCGAACCCGTACGAGCAGCTGAAGGCACTGACCCGCGGCCAGGGCATCACCGCCGAGTCGATGCGGGCGTTCGTACAGGGGCTGGAGCTGCCGGCGGATGCGAAGCAGCGGCTGCTGGAGATGACCCCGGGCAGCTATACCGGTCTGGCCGAGGCGCTGGCGAAGAAGATTTAAGGGGTTTCCTTTGCGGCGGCGGCCGCGGGCGCTGCCTGCGGCAGGCAACGGCAACAGCAACGGCAACGTCAAAGGCGGCTCTGGGTTTCTGCAGTGTTTGGCGGTGCGGGTTGGGTTCGCGGGGGACGCCGTGAACCCGTCCCTGGGGGCTTGGCCGCGGCATCCATGCCGCGGACACCCCCGCGAACCCAATCCGCCCCACCTCTGACAGCTTCCCGGTGACGGATCGAAGAGCATTTGTTGTCGGGACGGAATGTGAAGGAGGGACGCGGCTTTGCCGCGTCCCTCTTTGTTTTTGGGATTCTGCAGAGCCGAGCAAGCGCAGCGCGCGACCCGCTGTTGCCTTTGATTTTCTTTTTCCATTCCGTGGCGGACCCCGCAGGAAACTGTCAAGGGCCGGGCGGGTGGGCTGCGCGGGGGTGTCCGCCGC
>NZ_JBDJOB010000011.1:0-121488 GCF_039674705.1 Stenotrophomonas sp. TWI169
GGGGGGGTGGGGCGCGCGGTGGCGTGCCGCCCCACCCCCCCCCCGGTGGGCGGGAGGCCCGCCCCCCCCCCCCCCCCCCCCCACCCCGCCGTCCCACACATGGCCCGCTGTTGCCGTTGCTTCGGCTTGAGGCTTCGGCAGGTGCAGGGCGGCAGCCCTGCAAACCAGAACCCCCTCACCGCTCGGAATGCCCGCTCTGGTCGTAATCGCGCGGGCTGAACAGTTCCGGCTGGATCAGCTCGATGAACGCTCGTGCCTGCGCCGACAGCGCCTTGCCGCGGCGCACGATCACGCCATAGCTGCGCTCCGGGAACCAGCGCTTCATCGACCGCGCCGCCAGCCGCTCGTGGTCGGCCTCGTTCAGGCACAGCGCCGGCACGATGGAAATACCCATGCCCATCGCCACGTACTGCTTGATTACTTCCCAGCCGCCCACCTCGAGGGCGACGGTGTACGCGATGCGATGGCGCTGGAACACCTGGTCGACCAGACGGTAGGTGATCTGCCGCTTCGGCGGCAGCACCAGCGGATAGCGGGCGATGTCGGCCAGCTCCAGCTCCGCGCCCCGGGCCAGCGGATGGTCATGCGGCGCGATCAGCACCTGCTCGAAACGATAGGCCGGGGCGTAGCTGAGGTCGGCGGGCACGTCGGTCATCGAGCCGATGGCCAGGTCAGCGGCGTCCTCGCGCAGCAGGTCGGTACCGTCCGCGCTGATCGCGTTGTGCAGGGTCAGGCGCACATCCGGGTGATGCATGCGGAAGCGCTCGACGATCTTCGGCAGCAGGTACAGGATGGTCGAACTGTTGGCCGCGATGTTCAGTTCGCCCGCATCCAGCCCGCGCACCTTGTCGCGGAAGCGCGCCTCCAGCCCGTCCAGGCTCTCCACCAGCGGTTGCGCCATTTCGTACAGCAGCTGGCCCTCGCGGCTGGGCACCAGGCGGCGGCCGCTGCGCTCGAACAGCGGTACGCCCAGCTCCCGCTCCAGCGCCTGCAACTGCAGGCTGATGGCCGGCTGGCTGACGAAAAGCGCCTCAGCCGCCCGTGAGACTGAACCCAGACGCACGGTCTGGCAGAACGCACGCAAGGGCTTCAGGCGGTCGGATTTGTAGGAAAAACGAGGACTTGGCGAGCTGCGCGTGGTCATGGCGTAACGAGTATTAGCACAATTTATGTAAAGCATTGCAAAAACTGTTTTGCCAAATACTGAGCGCCAGCGGCACGGTGGAGATGTTCCCCACTGCTGGAGTCGTCCCATGTCCGCCGTCGCTTCCGCTGTTCCCTCCCCCGCCGCCAAGGCCACGCCCGGCATCGCCCTGGCGACCCGGGTGGCCGGCCAGGACACCCTGCTGCCGGCGCCGCTGCTGGCCCTACTGGTGTCGCTGCACCGGGCGGTGGAGCCGGGCCGGCAGGCGCGGCTGCAGGCCCGCCGTGAGCGCCAGGCGTTCTTCGACCGCGGCGGCCTGCCGGACTTCCGTGAGGACACCGCCGCGATCCGCAGCGGCGACTGGACCGTCGCACCGCTGCCGGCCGCGCTGCAGGACCGCCGCGTCGAGATCACCGGCCCGACCGATCCGAAGATGGTCATCAACGCGCTGAACTCCGGCGCCAAGGTGTTCATGGCCGACTTCGAGGATTCGACCTCGCCGACCTGGCGCAACCTGCTGGCCGGGCAGCAGTCGCTGGCCGCTGCGGTGCGTGGTGACCTGGAGTACACCGCGGCCAATGGCAAGCACTACACCCTGCGCCCGTACGACGAGCAGGCCGTGCTGATCGTGCGCCCGCGTGGCTGGCATCTGGACGAGAAGCACGTCCGCATCGATGGCCAGTTCCTGGCCGGTGGCCTGTTCGACGCGGCGGTGTTCGCCTTCCACAACGCCCGCACGCTGCAGCGCAAGGATCGTGGCCCGTACTTCTACCTGCCCAAGCTGCAGAGCATGGAAGAGGCGGCCCTGTGGGAGACCGCGCTGTCGCACATCGAAGGCATGCTGGGCCTGCCGCACGGGCAGATCAAGGTGACCGTGCTGATCGAAACGCTGCCGGCGGTGTTCGAGATGGACGAGATCCTGCACGCGCTGCGCGACCGCATCGTCGGCCTGAACTGCGGGCGCTGGGACTACATCTTCTCTTACCTGAAGACCTTCCGCCGCCACGCCGACCGCGTGCTGCCCGAGCGCGGCCAGGTGACCATGACCCAGCCGTTCCTGAAGGCGTATTCGGAACTGCTGATCCAGACGTGCCACCGCCGGGGGGCACATGCGATGGGCGGCATGGCGGCGCAGATTCCGATCAACAACGACGCCGCTGCCAACGAGCAGGCGATGGCGCGTGTGCGTGCCGACAAGCTGCGCGAGGTGAGTGCAGGCCATGACGGCACCTGGGTCGCGCATCCGGCGCTGATTCCGGTGGCGATGGCGATCTTCGACGAGCACATGCCTGCGCCCAACCAGCACCACGTCCTGCGTCAGGACGTGCGCGTGGGCCGCGACGAACTGATCGCGCGTCCGCCGGGCACCATCACCCGCGCCGGCTTCGAGGGCAATGTCGAAGTCTGCGTGCGCTACCTGGCCGCGTGGCTGGACGGCAACGGTTGCGTGCCCATCCATCACCTGATGGAAGACGCGGCCACCGCCGAGATCAGCCGCAGCCAGTTGTGGCAGTGGTTGCATACCCCGGGCCAGCAGCTGGACGACGGCACTGCCATCGACCTGGCACTGCTCGACACCACCCTGGCGCAGCTGCCCGCACGCCTGGGTGATACCACCGCGCTGCCCGGCGGCGCGCGCATCGGCGAAGCCATCGCCCTGCTTGGCGAACTGAGCCGCAACGATGAACTGACCGACTTCCTGACCCTGCCGGCCTACGCGCGCATCGACTGATCCCCGCGCCCGTTTCCACGCCGCTTCCCTTCCCGCTGCACGCACCACTGAACTGGAGAAAGACATGAGCACCCTGCCCACTGCCGAACAGATCCAGCACGACTGGGATACCAACCCGCGCTGGGAAGGCATCCAGCGCAACTACAGCGCCGCCGACGTGGTGCGCCTGCGCGGCACTGTCCATATCGAGCATTCGCTGGCCCGGCTGGGCGCGGAGAAGCTGTGGAAATCGCTGCACGAGCGCGAGTTCGTCAACGCGCTGGGCGCACTGACCGGCAACCAGGCCATGCAGCAGGTCAAGGCCGGCCTGAAGGCGATCTACCTGTCCGGCTGGCAGGTGGCGGCCGATGCCAACCTGGCCGGGCAGATGTATCCGGACCAGTCGCTGTATCCGGCCGATTCTGTGCCTGCGGTGGTCAAGCGCATCAACAACACGCTGCTGCGCGCCGACCAGCTGCATCACGCTGAAGGCAAGGACGACATCGATTTCCTGCAGCCGATCGTAGCCGATGCCGAGGCCGGCTTCGGTGGCGTGCTCAATGCGTTCGAACTGATGAAGGCGATGATCGAAGCCGGCGCCGCGGGCGTGCATTTCGAGGACCAGCTGGCATCGGTGAAGAAGTGCGGCCACATGGGCGGCAAGGTGCTGGTGCCGACCCGCGAGGCCATCGAGAAGCTCAACGCGGCGCGGCTGGCGGCCGATGTGCTGGGTGTGCCGACCCTGCTGGTGGCGCGCACCGACGCAGAAGCGGCCGACCTGCTGACCAGTGACATCGACGGCAACGATAAGCCGTTCACCACCGGCGAGCGCACCGTCGAAGGCTTCTACAAGACCCGCAACGGCCTGGAACAGGCCATCAGCCGCGGCCTGGCCTATGCACCGTATGCCGATCTGGTGTGGTGCGAGACCGGCAAGCCGGACCTGGAGTTCGCGCGCAGGTTCGCCGAAGCCATCCATGCGAAGTTCCCCGGCAAGCTGCTGGCCTACAACTGCTCGCCGAGCTTCAACTGGAAGAAGAACCTGGACGACGCCACCATCGCCAAGTTCCAGAAGGAGCTGGGCAGCTATGGCTACAAGTTCCAGTTCATCACCCTGGCCGGTTTCCACGCGCTGAACTACGGCATGTTCAACCTGGCCCACGGTTACGCGCGCCGGCAGATGAGCGCCTTCGTCGAGCTGCAGGAGGCGGAGTTCGAAGCGGCCGAGCGCGGCTTCACCGCGGTCAAGCACCAGCGCGAGGTCGGCACCGGTTACTTCGACGCGGTCACCCAGGCGATCCAGCAGGGACAGTCCTCCACCACCGCGCTGACCGGTTCGACCGAAGAAGAGCAGTTCCACAGCGAACGCGCGGCCTGATCCAACGGTGGCCGTGCGATCGGCTGCCGACACCGCTCAGGGTGGCCAGGGAAGGGCCAGACAACGCCGGCCGGTCGGGGGACCTGCCGGCGTTGTTGTATCCCCTCGGCCCGGTCCCGCATGGCATCCGCGTCAATCGGGCGCACGCCTCGCCACGCAACTTGGCCCAAACCCTGTGAAGACGGGCATCAGCTTGATCCGGCAGGAATTTTTACGGACAGTCGTGCTCCCAAGGTGCAGCCCCCGGTCTCCACGCACCTACCGGCTGTCGATTCGTAAAAATGAGATAGGGCGCACACTTTAAAGCGGTGCTATGCTCCGCGGCTCACCAGGGGACGCTGGCGGCGGGTGCAGGGAATGACCGGCAGGGGTGCGGCCGAGAACACTGATGCAACGACCGGTATCGCCCATGTGGCGATGGCCGAGATCGTGCATGCGCTGCTGTCCGATGCCGAGGTCGCATTGTTCGCCAGATTCGGCCGGCCGCGCCGGCTCGAAGCCGGGCAGTGGCTGTTCCAGCGCGGCCATCGTGGCGAGCGCATGTACGTGATCCTGGAAGGCCGGATCGAACTGGATTTCGGCGAGGATCTGGTGATCAAGGTCCTCGGCCACCAGGAGTTCTTCGGCGAGCTGGGCCTGCTGGTCGGCGATCACCTGCGCAGTGCCGGTGCACGTGCGCTGGTCGATTGCCAGGTGCTGGAACTGGGGCCGGCCGATTTCCAGCGTCTGGTCGATGCCGATCCAGGGCTGGTGGCCTACTTCCTGCGCCGTACGATCATGCGCGTGCTGACCAACGAGCAGGCCCTGATCAGCCAGCTGCGGCGCCGCAACCACGATCTGGAAACGGCGCTCGACAATCTGTACATCACCACCCACCAGCTCACGCACACCCGCGAGCTGGTGCGTACCGACGAACTGACCGGGCTGCACAACCGCCGCGGGCTGACCCTGTACCTGCAGGAGTGCCGGGCCGATGGGCAGGGCGCACCGCAGGGCCTGCTGCTGATCGATTGTGATCGCTTCAAGCAGATCAACGACCGGCACGGCCACCAGGCCGGCGACCGGGTGCTGCAGAGCATGGGCAACATCCTGCGCTCGATGGCCGGCGAACACGACCTGGCCTGCCGCCTGGGCGGCGATGAGTTCTGCCTCATCCTGCGGCGCGGCACCCACGAAATCGTGCAGCATGCCGCCGAGTTCATCCTCAGCGCGGTGCATGGTCTACTCGAACGCAGCCATGGCACGCCCCATGTGAGCCTGGTGAGCATCGGCGCCAGCCTGCTGGCGCCGGATGCGGACTGGAGCGAGTGGTATGCGCGTGCGGACCGCGCGCTGTACCAGGCCAAGCGCGATGGCGGCAACTGCCTGCGCTGGGTGGACGCGCCGGACGGGCACTAGAGCGGAGACACCGGTGATGAAGGGCGACAAAGGAACGTCGGCGCCACACAACCAGCAGCTGCGCGCGCTGCTGTTCACCGACCTGTGCGATTCGCTGCAGCTGGTTGAGCGGATCGGTGATGTGGCGGCGGCCGAGCTGTTCCAGCAGCATGACCGTCTGGTGCTGGGTCTGCAGCAGCGCTGGAACGGGCAGCTGATCGACCGTTCCGACGGCCTGTTCGTACTGTTCGAGCGCACCATCGATGGCGTCGGTTTTGCCCTGGCCTACCAGACTGCGGTGGAGGCGCTGGGGCGTGAGCGCGGCATCGTGCTGCGCGCGCGTGCGGGCCTGCATGTCGGTGACGTGCTGTTGTGGAACAACAGTGCCGAAGCAATGGCCCATGGCGCCAAGCCGGTGGAGGTGGAGGGCCTGGCCAAGCCGATGGCGGCGCGGTTGATGCAGCTGGCCTGGCCGGGCCAGGTGCTGCTGTCGGCCACCGCCGAGCAGATGGCACGGCGCGCTACCTCCACGCTGCCCTGGGCCAGCGAGGCGCTGCGCTGGAAGCACCATGGGCGCTGGCGCTTCAAGGGCATCACCGAGCGCCAGGATGTGTTCGAGATCGGCCTGCGTGGCAGTGCGCCGCTGCGTCGACCGCGCTCGGGCGAGAAGGCATGGCGCGATCTACCCTTGTGGCGGCGTCCCGCGGCCGTGGTCACCGAGGCCGCGCTGGCGGTGACGCTGGGCGTGCTGCTGTGGATGCTGCTGCGCCCGGCGCCGGCCATCGCCTTCGCCGAACGGGACTGGGTGATCCTGGCCGCGGTGCAGAACACCACCGCCTATCCGCAGCTGGACAGCAGCCTGGAGCAGGCGCTGTACATCAGCCTGGGTCAGTCACGCTTCGTCAACATCCTCAGCGAGTTGAAGGTGCGCGACACCCTGCAGCTGATGCAGCGCTCGCCACAGGCACGGCTCGACCGAGGCCTGGCCATCGAGGTGGCCCTGCGCGACGGCGCACGCGCGGTGCTGGTACCGAGCGTGCTCGAGCTCAACGGCAAGGTGCGGGTCAGTGTCGAAGTGGTCGATCCGCACAGCGGCCAGACCGTCTATACGCGCTACGCCGATGGTCGAGGCCTGGAATCGATCCTGACCTCCACCGACCACGTGGTGGCAGCGCTGCGCGCCGACCTGGGCGAAGCGTTGCGTGATGTCGGTCGCGATCAGCGACCACTGCCCACCGTGGCGACGGCCAATCTCGATGCCCTGCATGCCTACGCCAAGGGCGTCGATGCCACGGCGGCCGCCCGCTACGACGACGCACTGATGTTCTACGAGCAGGCCACCCGGCTCGATCCCGCATTCGCCTTTGCCTATGTGGGGCAGATGACCATCCAGCACGCCAAGGGCAACCTGGAGCAGGCCGCCGTGCTGTACCGAAAGGCGGTCAGCCAGCGTGCCCACCTGACCGCACGCGACCAGCTGTACCTTGACGCGTGGGCAGCGGATTTCGCAGGTGCACCGCCCATGCGCATCGCCGACAAGTGGCGCCTGCTGACCGAGCTGTACCCGGACGACCCGGCCGGTTGGATGAACTACGCCAAGATCCTGTACACCCAGGGCGACTATGACGGCGCCCTGGCCGCAACACAGCCGCTGCTGGCCCGCCAGCATTCTCGGCGTGCACTGGTGCTGGTGTTCGTGGCGCGGGTGCAGCTGGCCCGTGGCGAAGTTGCCGCAGCCGAAGCGGCGCTGCGCGGCGCACGCCTTCATCCGGGCTGGAATGGCGATGGCATGGAGCCGGTGATCGCCGCGCTGGCCGGTGATTTCGAGGCCGCCAATGCCGGCTTTGCGGCGATGCCCGTATCGGGGCCGGGGACGCGCATGCTGCGCGCGGCGGTGCTGGCCATGCAGGAGCGCGCGCACGAGGCAGCCACCGACATGCGGCAGGTGGCTGCCCAGTGCACGACGGTCGGTGGGCTGTGCGACATCTACGCGCTGCAGGCACTGGCCTGGCGCGAACAGGAAGGCGACCACGTGACGGCACAGGAATACCTGCGTGTGCTGGACCGGGCGCTGGCCGCGGTCGACCGTCGCCATCCTGCGCCAGCGCGCCGCAATGCATTCATCGCCCTGGCGGCGGCCTATCATGCCGCGCGCGCAGGCCACGCCTCGGTGGTGATGCAGCGCAGGGACCCGCTGCAGGCCCTGCCCGAGCGCGACGCGGATCCGCGTCTGCGCGAGCTCTGGAACCTGCTGCGTGCCCGCATGGCCTTCGACCAGGGTGACCTGGACCAGGCGCAGGACCTGCTGGCGCAGCAGCCGTCGGCGAACCTGTTCCAGTGGCGGGTGCTGCAGCTGGATCTGGTGACCGCGCGCGGCGACCAGGCCGCGGTCGCACGGCAGGCGGCGTGGCTGCAGCGCCACGCCGGCCTGGCATTTGCTGAAGACACCGGTGACTACGCTCTGTTGCCACTGAACGCGATGGATGTGCAGCGGCTGGCGGCAGGCCGCGCCGCCGCAGTGATGCCTGACAAGGGCACGGTGGCCGCGCCCTGAGGCCGATCTATCGATCCAGGCCGGGCAGGCCATCCTCGAACAGGAACGGCACGGTGAACGAGGCACGCGCGTCCAGCAGCTCCCGCAGGCGCGGAGCTGCCTTGGCGAACTCGGCCTTGCTGCCCAGCGTGGCCAGTGGCGTATGGCAGGCGCGCACGCAGTCTTCATCGGCGCCCAGATCGAGCAGTGCCTGGCCCGGATCAGCGGCGAAAGCCTTGCGGAAGTCATCGTCGCTGGACAGGCGTTCCAGCAGCTGCTGGACGACGTGGGTGGGAAGCGGTGAAGAAGACATGGCGTGCAACCGACGGGCTGGGAAAATGGAAGTATCGGCGGCGATCGTGCGAAGTTGATGGCAGGCACGTGCATCGCGCTATGATCGGCGCCCCCGCAGGCCTTTCGATTGCACGCCGATGAGATTCCGCCGTTGCCGGACACTGTTCGTCGAGCCGGTCGAACGCCCGGCCTTTGCATTGGCCGACCTGATGGCCGGCGGCACCGGGGTGACCTTCGAGCAGCGGCTGCAGGTGCGTACCGCCCACCTGCCTTCGGCATGCGAGATCGATGCCGACAGCTGCGCCTGGCTGTTGGCCTGCAGCGCCGAGCATTGGCAGCCGATGCCGGAGGATGCGGCCTGCCGCCGCCGCGTACTGGCGCTGCTGCAGCAGGGACTGCTGGTGAGCGACGATCCGGCCCATGCCGAGGCCTGTGCGGCCGAGCAGCGCGTGCGCGACAGCCACTGGTGGCCGCTGTCGGCGCTGCACTACCAGCAATCCTGCTGGGATGGCGTGGACAGCAGCGCGGACATGCAGCGTCAGCAGCTGGTGACCGCGCGCGACCTGGTCCGCAGCTTCGGCAATCCGCCGCCGGAGGCGCCGCCACGCCAGCCCGGCGCGCTTGCGCTGCCCCGCTGCGATGATGATCCGATGCAGGAACTGCTGCAGGCGCGTGCCACCTGCCGGAACTTCGACGCGACCCGCGCGCTGCCGCTGTCGTTGCTGGCACGGCTGCTGCAGCAGGTGCTGATGGCGCAGGGACAGGTGGAAACCGATCCGGACGTGCGGTTCCTGAAGAAGAACGTGCCCTCGGCCGGCAGCCTGCATCCGCTGGAAGCCTATCTGATGGTGCGCGACGTGCAGGGCCTGGCGCCGGGGCTCTACCATTACCACGCAGTCGCGCATGAACTGGCCCCGCTGCCGGTGCAGCCCGACGATCCCGCAGGGTTCCGCCTGCGCCTGCTGGCGGGCCAGCACTGGTTCGCCGATGCCCACGTGCTGCTGGTACTGGTGTGCCGCTTCGAGCGCACCTTCTGGAAGTACCGCAACCACGCCAAGGCCTACCGTGCGGTCATGCTCGACGCCGGGCACATCTCGCAGGCGTTCTACAGCGCGGCCACCGCACAGGGCCTGGGCGCGTTCGTCACGGCGGCCATCAACGAGGCCGAGGCCGCGCGTGCGCTTGCCCTGCAGCCGATGGCGGAAGGCGCGCTGGCGGTATGCGGCTTCGGCTGGCGCGCGGCAACGATGCAGACCTCGGAGATGGACCCGGCAGGCCGTGTGTGGCCCGCCAGGATCACGCCGTAGCGTGGCTCAGGCCGCTTCGAAGTCGACCAGCACCGCGCCGTCGCCGACCTGGTCGCCGGCCTTCGCCCGGTAACCCTTCACTGTGCCGTCGGCCGGTGCCTGCAGGGTGTGCTCCATCTTCATCGCCTCGAGTACCACCAGCGGCGTGCCGCGCTTGACCTGGGCACCGGCCTCGACCAGCGTGGCCACGATCCTGCCGGGCATCGGCGCCAGCAGGCTGCCTGCATCGGCCACCGCATGCTCCGACTCGCCGACCGGGTCGTGCAGGGTGAAGCGGTGCTGGCCATCGGCGCCGAACAGATACAGCTGGTCACCCTCGCGCAGCAGCTGCAGTGACCAGCGACGGCCGTCCAGCTGCACCGTCAGGTGCTGGCTGTCGAGGCGACCGAGCACCGACTGCGGGGCCGCATCATCACATTGCACACGCCAGCCATCGGCCTGTGCCCACACCTTCAGCACGTGCCGGCGCTCTCCCTGCTGCAGCGGCAGCACGCGGGGCGCGGGCGCACCCAGGCGCCAGCCATCCTGTGCGCGCCAGGGTGAATGGGGATCGCGCGGGTCGCTGCCGGCGTCGGCCGTGCTGGCAACCGCGGCGACCGCGGCCAGCTGCCACAGTGCATCGTCGCTGTCACCGACGGCACTCAGGGCGGCCTGCTCGCGTTCGATCAGTGCGGTATCCAGCCGGGCGTGCGCGAATGAATCGGTGTGGACCAGCCGGCGCAGGAAACCGGCATTGGTGGTCACGCCCACCACCTGGCAGTCAGCCAGCGCCTGGCTCATGCGCCGCAATGCGCTGTCGCGGTCCACATCCCAGACGATCAGCTTGGCGATCATCGGGTCGTAATACGGCGTGATGGCGTCGCCTTCCTCCACGCCGGTATCCACGCGCACGTTGGCCGAAGCAGCCGGCAGGCGCAGGCGGCGCAGGGTACCGGTGGACGGCAGGAAGCCGCGGTCGGCATCTTCGGCGTACAGCCGTGCTTCGATCGCGTGGCCTTGGATGGCCAGCTGGTCCTGGCGCAGCGGCAGTGGCTGGCCACAGGCCACGCGCAGCTGCCATTCCACCAGGTCGGTACCGGTGACGAACTCGGTGACCGGATGCTCGACCTGCAGGCGGGTGTTCATTTCCATGAAGTAGAAATCACCGTCCGGGCCGGCGATGAACTCCACCGTGCCCGCACCGACGTAGCCCACGGCGCGTGCAGCGTCGACCGCCGCCTGGCCCATCGCTGCGCGGCGCTCGGCACTCATGCCCGGTGCCGGGGCTTCTTCCAACACCTTCTGGTGCCGGCGTTGCACCGAGCAGTCACGCTCGAACAGGTAGACCGCATCACCGTGGCTGTCGCCGAACACCTGGATCTCGATATGGCGCGGGCGCTCGACATACTTCTCGACCAGCACGTGGTCGTTGCCGAACGCCGAGGCGGCTTCGCGCTGGCAGCTGGCCAGCGCATCGATGAAGTCCTCGCTGCGTTCGACCTTGCGCATGCCCTTGCCGCCACCGCCGGCGCTGGCCTTGATCAGCACCGGATAGCCGATCGTATCGGCCTGCGCGCGCAGGAAGTCCGGCGCCTGCTGGTTACCGTGATAACCCGGCGTCAGCGGCACGCCGGCTTTGGCCATCAAGGCCTTGGCCGCGCTCTTGTCACCCATCGCGCGGATCGCGCTGGCCGGCGGCCCGATGAAGGTGATGCCGGCGGCGGCACAGGCATCGGCGAAGTCGGCGTTCTCGGACAGGAAGCCGTATCCGGGATGGATCGCCTGCGCGCCGCTCCGGCGTGCGGCGTCGAGCAGGGCCTCGCCGCGCAGATAGCTTTCGCGTGCGGCGGCCGGCCCGATGTGGATGGCCTCGTCGGCCAGGCGCACGTGGCGGGCGTTGCGGTCCGCATCGGAATACACGGCCACGGTGGCGATGCCGAGGCGGCGGCAGGTGGCGATGACGCGGCAGGCGATTTCGCCACGGTTGGCGATCAGGACTTTGGTGAACATGGCGACAGGCTCGGTCATGGCGCGGGTTACATGCGGAACACGCCGAAGCGCGTCTGCTGCGGGGCGGCGTTGAGGCTGGCCGACAGCGCCAGGGCCAACACCCGGCGGGTATCGGCCGGATCGATCACGCCGTCGTCCC
The DNA here is from genome assembly GCF_039674705.1 of Stenotrophomonas sp. TWI169. NCBI lineage: Bacteria > Pseudomonadati > Pseudomonadota > Gammaproteobacteria > Lysobacterales > Lysobacteraceae > Stenotrophomonas > Stenotrophomonas sp. TWI169. Next base: position 11,873 of record NZ_JBDJOB010000011.1, read on the forward strand.
ACAGGCGCGCGCTGGCGTAGTACGGGTGGCCCTGCTGCTCGAACTGCTCGCGGATCGGCGCCTTGAACGCGTCCTCTTCCGCAGCGGGCCATTGCCCGCCCTTGGCTTCGATGCCATCGCGACGCACCGTGGCCAGCACGCTGGCGGCCTGTTCGCCACCCATCACGCCGATGCGTGCGTTGGGCCACATCCACAGGAAATTCGGCGAATAGGCCCGCCCACACATGCCGTAGTTGCCGGCGCCGAACGAGCCGCCGATCACCACGGTGAACTTGGGCACCTTCGCGCAGGCGACCGCCATCACCAGCTTGGCACCGTCCTTGGCGATACCGCCCTGTTCGTACTTGCGCCCGACCATGAAGCCGGTGATGTTCTGCAGGAACAGCAGCGGGATGCCGCGCTGGGTGCACAGCTCGATGAAGTGCGCGCCCTTCAGCGCGGACTCGGAGAACAGGATGCCGTTGTTGGCGATGATGCCGATCGGGTAGCCGTTCAGATGGGCGAAGCCGGTGACCAGGGTGGCGCCATAGCGCGGCTTGAACTCATCGAAGCGCGAGCCATCGACCAGGCGTGCGATCACCTCGCGCACGTCGTAGGGCTTGCGCGTATCGGCCGGGATCACGCCGTACAGTTCGTGCGCCGGCAGCAACGGTTCCTCCGGCGGCTGCATCGCCATCGCCGGTTCCGGCTTGCGCCAGTTCAGCTGGGCGATGATCGCGCGGACCCGTGCCAGCGCCTGCAGGTCGTTGTCGGCCATGTGGTCGGCCACGCCGGAAATGCGCGTGTGCACGTCCGCGCCGCCCAGTTCCTCGGCCGTCACCACTTCACCGGTGGCCGCCTTCACCAGCGGCGGGCCGCCGAGGAAGATGGTGCCCTGCTCGCGCACGATCACCGTTTCATCGCTCATCGCCGGCACGTAGGCCCCACCGGCGGTGCAGCTGCCCATGACGCAGGCGATCTGCGGGATGCCCTGCGCGGACAGGTTGGCCTGGTTGTAGAAGATGCGGCCGAAGTGGTCGCGATCGGGGAACACCTCGTCCTGCAGCGGCAGGAAGGCGCCACCGGAGTCGACCAGATAGATGCACGGCAGGTGGTTCTGCTCGGCGATCTCCTGTGCACGCAGGTGCTTCTTCACCGTCATCGGGTAATAGGTGCCGCCCTTGACCGTGGCATCGTTGGCCACGATCACGCACTCCACGCCGCTGACCCGGCCGATGCCGGCGACCACGCCGGCTGCCGGCACAGCGTCGTCGTACATGCCATGAGCAGCCAGCGGCGCGATTTCCAGGAAGGCACTGCCGGCATCGAGCAGGGCGTCGATGCGGTCGCGTACCAGCAGCTTTCCGCGCGCGGTGTGCTTGGCGCGTGCCGCCTCGCTGCCGCCCAGGGCAGTGCGGGCGAGGGTGGCGTGCAGATCGTCGACCACGGCCTGCATCGCCGCGCGGTTGCTTTCAAACGTGTCGCTGCCCGGTTGCAGCTGGCTGTTCAGGACGGTCATGGGGTGGCCTTACAGAGTGCGCTGGAACAATTCACGGCCGATCAGCATGCGGCGGATCTCCGACGTGCCCGCACCGATCTCGTACAGCTTGGCGTCGCGCCACAGGCGGCCGGTCGGGTACTCGTTGATGTAGCCGTTGCCACCGAGGATCTGGATCGCCTGCCCGGTCAGCCAGGTGGCCTTCTCGGCGGCGTACAGGATCGCACCGGCCGCGTCCTGGCGGGTGGTACGGCCCTGGTCGCAGGCGCGTGCCACGGCGTACACGTAGGCGCGGCAGGCGCCCAGGCCCACGTACATGTCGGCGATCTTGGCCTGGATCAGCTGGAAGCTGCCGATCGCTTCGCCGAACTGGTGGCGTTCGTGCACGTACGGCATCACCACGTCCATGGCCGCAGCCATCAGCCCCAGCGGGCCGCCGGACAGCACCACGCGCTCGTAGTCCAGGCCGGACATCAGCACGCGCACGCCACCGCCGACGCTGCCGAGCACGTTCTCTTCGGGAATCTCGCAGTCCTGGAACACCAGTTCGCAGGTCGGCGAGGAGCGCATGCCCAGCTTGTCCAGCTTCTGCGCGGTGGAGAAACCCGGCATGCCCTTTTCAACCAGGAAGGCGGTGATGCCCCTGGCGCCGGCGTCCATGTCGGTTTTGGCATAGACCACCAGCACATCGGCGTCCGGGCCGTTGGTGATCCACATCTTGTTGCCGTTGAGGACATAGCGATCGCCACGCTTGTCGGCGCGCAGCTTCATCGATACCACGTCCGAACCGGCGCCGGGTTCGCTCATCGCCAGTGCGCCCACCTTGGCGCCGCTGCACAGGTCGGGCAGGAAGCGCTGCTTCTGCGCCTCGCTGCCGTTCTTGCGCAGCTGGTTCACGCACAGGTTGGAGTGCGCGCCATAGGACAGGCCGATGCCGCCGGAGGCGCGCGAGACCTCTTCCATCGCCACCACGTGGGCCAGGTAGCCCATGCCGGTACCGCCGTATTCTTCCTCGACGGTAAGGCCGAGCAGGCCCTGTTCGCCCAGTTTCGGCCACAGTGCCTGCGGGAACTGGTTGGTCGCATCGGCCTCGGCCGCCAGCGGCGCGATCTCGGCGGCGGCAAAATGGGCCACGCTCTGGCGCAGCAGGTCGATCTCTTCACCGAGATCGAAGTTCAGGGACGGCACGTGCATTACAGCGGCTCCACGGCGGCAAAGTGGGGGATGGACGCACCCAGGGCTTGCCGGCAATGGTTTCCAGGACCGCGCCGGCACGGGCGAGGCCCCAGCGTAACGGGGTTCGGGAAAGAAGTGAACACAAATTCAAAAATTGAAACCAGAATCAAAACATGGCCTACAAACGCTCTGCACTGATGGAAGAACGCCTGGCCGGGGCCCGCGAGCGGATCCTGCTGGCAACCCGTGAACGGGTCGCCACCGGCGGCTGGCGAAACGCCCCGGTGACCGCCGTGGCAACCCAGGCGGGGGTCTCCACCGGCCTGATCTACCGTCATTTCCCCTCCAAGGCCGACCTGTTCGTGGAGGTGCTCAACGCGGCGGTGGCCCATGAAGTGGCGATCATGGAACGCATCGCCAGCGGCCCGGAGGCGGCCAGCGAGCGCCTGCGGCTGGCCATCGCCGCCTTCGTGCGCCGCGCCCTGGCGGGTCCGGGGCTGGCCCACGCCTTCATCGTCGAACCGGTCGATCCGGACGTGGAAGCCGAGCGCATGCGCGGCCGCCGTGCCTTCGGCGATGTGTTCCTGCGCCTGGTGGAGGAAGGCGTGGCCGCCGGCGAACTGCCTGCGCAGGATGCGCATGTGGCGGCCGCGTGCCTGGTCGGCGCCTTCACCGAAGCGATGGTTGGCCCGACTGCGCCCAGCCGTGAAGCGCATCGCGACGAGGATGCGCTGGTCGACGCCATCTGCAGCTTCTGCCTGCGTGCCATCGGCGCACCGGTAAATCGGTAGCGCCGGGCCATGCCTGGTGGCTTGTGTTGCTGGGGTCAGATCCCTTTTGCGGCGCAAAAGGGATCTGACCCCAGCCCCCGGCATGTTGCGCCGCACCAGCATTGACGCCTGTTGTCGCGCGCAGGACGCGTTCTATACTCGGCCCATCACGCAGTCGCTCAGCCGTGGTCCAACGACTACCAGCCAGGGGTAACGAAGAGTGCGGAATTACGATCTGGAGTTCCTGAAACGCTTCTCCATGGTGATCGCGCTGTTGATGGCCATCACTCTGGGTCTGATCTTCCTTGCCGCCTTCCTGCACACCCGGATTCCGCCCGAGGTGTCGCCCACTGCGGCCAAACGCACCGAACAGCGCATCGCGCCGACCGGAGCCGTGTACGCCGGCAGTACCGGTGCGGCCGCGCAGGCGGCCGCCAAGGCGGCCGCGCTGGCCAAGGCCGCCTCGCAGGTGGCGTACGGCGGCACCACCGATGGCAAGGTCATCTTCGACAACCTGTGCACCGCCTGCCACACCACCGGCGTGGGCCAGGCGCCGACCCTGGACCGCGCGCACTGGGACCAGCGCATCACGCAGGGCAAGGACACGCTCTACAAGCACGCCATCGAGGGGTACACCGGCCCGGACGGCGGCATCATGCCACCCAAGGGCGGCAACCCGGCGCTGACCGAGGAACAGATCCACGCCACCGTGGACTGGATGCTGGGCAACCTGAAGTAGGACCTTTCCGCAGCGCCGGGCCTGCCCTCGGCAGCCTCTGCGCCACCTGCGCGGGCGGCTGCCGGACATGGGCCCGGCGCTGCCATCCCGTCGTCGACGGCCCCCGGGGCTTTGCCCACCCGGGCCGATCGCCGGGCTGCAGTCGGGCGTTCGTATTTCGGGGTTAGTCTGTGCCCCCATTCCGTGGAGTCGCCCGTCGATGCGCCGCCGTTCCCTTGTTCTCGCCCTGTCCCTGCTGCTGCCGGCACCTGCCTTTGCCCAGGCCCAGCCGCAGGCCATGCCGGCCCCGGCGACGTCCACCCCGCGCAACTCCACCGTTGTACTGGCCACCGCGCCGGCCGACTGGCGCGCGCTGGACGGCCAGCGTGTGCGCATCGCTGCGCCGCTGACCCTGGCCGGCACCGACGCTCTGGAACGCTCCGGCCAGCTGACGGTCGCCTTCGGCGGTCGCCTGTGGCAGCCGACCGAAGTGGCCGCGCCAGGCACCGCCGGCATCGAACAGGTGATGGCTGACAACCTGCGCCGCCGCCTGGTCCTGGACGATGGCAGCGACGTGCGTGATCCGGGCAGCGTGGCCTACCTGCCGGGCAACCCGGTGCTGCGCACCGGCATGCTGCTGCGCAATGTGGAAGGCACTGTCCGCGTGGACGCGCAGGGCCGCCCCCAGCTGCGGGTCGAAGGCACGCTGAGCCTGCCCGCACTGCAGCGGCCGGCGGTGCCGGAGGTGCCTGGCAGCCTGCGTATCGCGGCGTTCAACCTGGAAAACTACTTCAATGGCGACGGCCAGGGCGGCGGCTTCCCGACGCTGCGCGGTGCCCGCACGCTGGAGGAGCACAAGGCCCAGGTGGCCAAGCTGGTCGCCACCATCAATGCGCTCGATACCCACATCGCCGCCCTCATGGAGCTGGAGAACGATGGCTACGGACCGCAGTCGGCCATTGCCGAGCTGCTGGCCGCGCTCAATGACCGGCCACACGCCGGGCCGGACGACGCATGGGTGGCGGTCGATCCGGGCGAAGGCCCCGGCACCAATCCCATCCGCGTCGGCATCATCTACAAGCGCGGTGCGTTCAAGACATTGGGCCCGCCGTTGACCAAGCTTGACGGCCCGTTTGCCGAGCACAGCCGCGCACCGCTGGCACAGGCTTTCCAGGGCAAGGGCGCACCGTTCATGGTGGTCGCCAACCACTTCAAGTCCAAGGGGTGCCGCGACGCCAGCGGCGCCGACGCCGACCGCAACGATGGCCAGGGCTGCTGGAATGCGACGCGCGTCGAATCGGCCCGCCAGCTCAACCAGTGGGTGCAGGCCGAAGCCGCGCGCCTGAAGGTGAAGGATGTGGTGATGCTGGGCGATTTCAACGCCTATGCGATGGAGGATCCGATCCGCACGCTGCACACGCTGGGCTGGCAGGACGCCTTCAAGGTGGCCAAGGTCGAACATCCCTACAGCTACGTCTACAACGGCTACAGCGGCCGCCTCGACCACGCGCTGCTGAGTCCGTCCATGGCCCGCCGCCTGGCGGGCGCCGCCGAATGGCACAGCAATGCCGACGAGCAGGACGCCAGCGGCTACCAGGGGCGCAATGTGCCCGGCCCATGGCGCAGTTCCGACCACGACCCGCTGCTGCTGGGCTTCGACAAGTAATGCCCAACGCCGGGGTCGGATCCCATTCCAACGGAATGGGCTCTGACCCCCGATGCATCGCCGGGCCATGAACGCGTGGGCCGCACGTGGGGTCAGAGCCCATTCCGTTGGAATGGGATCCGACCCCCGGGCCGTACTCACCCCCAGGCGATCAATCCGATCGCCAGCACCGCCAGCGCCAGGCCGGCCCGGTTCCACTTCGTGGTTGGTTCGCCAAATGCAAACACGCCCACCAGCGCGCCCAGTACCACCACGCCGATGTTCATGCCGGCGAACACCGTGGCCGGGCTGTCCGGCATCGCCTGGTGCGCGTGCACATAGAACAGGATGTTGCCGCCGTTGAGCAGGCCCAGCAGCGCACCCGCGCCGAGGTTGTGCCAGGCCAGCCGGCTGCGACCGCTGAAGTGCCGCCACAGCTGCAATGCCAGCATCAGTACGAAGGCCACGCTGAAGCTGGCCAGCACCGCCGCCATCGACGGCGTGCCGGACAGCGCCACCTGCTTGAGCAGCACGTCCACCACCGCGAAGCCGCCCCACACGCCCAGCAGCCAGCCCCAGCCACCGGGCGAGGACGCCACCGCCGGGCCGCGCGGGCGCAGGCTGATGGCCACCATCGCCAGCAGGCCCAGGCCGAGCCCGGCCAGCTTCCACGGCGTGGCGGTCTGGCCGAAGAACAGGAACGCCGCCGCCAGTGACAGCAGCAGCGACAGCCGCTGCGCCACGTCGCTGCGGACGATGCCGGCCACCGCCACCGCGCGGCCCAGCACCAGGAAGATCGAGGGCAGCACCACCGCCAGCGCCAGCAACGACGGCCACGGGGCATGCGGCGCGCGCAGCGCATCCAGCGGCGGCTGCAGCACCACGGCGGTCAGGGTCGCAGCCACCAGATAGTTCCAGGTGACCATCTGCGCAACATCCAGTTGGCGGCGTCCGGCCACCTTCAACAACACCGAAACCAGCACGCTGCAGATCACGGCCAAAGACAGGTAGAGCATGGGGCGGGCACAGGGCAGGGGCGGGGGACGGTATCATGGTGCCATGCACAAGCCTTCGTTCCCCGTCGCCCTTGGCGAAACCGCCTGCCTCGAACTGGACGGCCCGGCCGGCCCGCTGGAAGTGGTCGTCGACCTGCCCAAGGCCGATGTGCCGGTGCAGCCGATCGTGGCCATCGTCTGCCATCCGCTGTCCACCGAGGGCGGCACCCTGCACAACAAGGTGGTCACCATGACCGCCAGCACCCTGCGCGAGCTGGGCATCGCCACGGTGCGCTTCAACTTCCGCAGCGTCGGTGGTTCGGCGGGCACCTTCGATGGCGGCGTGGGCGAGCAGGATGACCTGAAGACCGTGACCGCCTGGGTGCGCAGCCAGCGCCCCGACGACCGCCTGTGGCTGGCCGGCTTCAGCTTTGGTGCGTTCGTTTCGCTGAAGGCGGCCGCCACGCTGCAGCCGGAGGCGCTGATCTCGATCGCGCCGCCGGCCGGCCGCTGGGATTTCGACGGCGTGCAGCCACCGGCCCGCTGGCTGGTGATCCAGGGCGAGCAGGACGAGATCGTCGACCCGCAGGCGGTCTATCAGTGGCTGGACGCGCTGCAGGCTCCGCATGAGCTGGTGCGGATGCCCGACACCAGCCACTTCTTCCATCGCAAGCTGATCGACCTGCGTGGTGCGTTGACCCACGGCGTCAAGCACTGGCTGGGCGCAGCGGCATGAGTGCAGTCGAGTTGACCCCGTCGCAGCGGTATGCGGCCGGGGTTGCCCGGGGTGACTGGCAGGACGACCCCGCCCAGCACGCGGCGCTGGCCGAGCTGGACCGCATCCACGTGGGCCTGCTGGACAACGCCGACGACGGCTGGCTGGACCGGTTGTCCTCGTTCTGGAAGAAGCCCGAGCCGGTCAAGGGGCTGTATTTCTGGGGGGGTGTCGGCCGCGGCAAGACCTTCCTGGTGGATCTGTTCTACGACGGGCTGCCGATCAAGCAGAAGTACCGCACCCACTTCCATCGTTTCATGCGCAGCGTCCACGAGCGCCTGCGCGAGCACCAGGGCCAGAGCGACCCGTTGGCGAAGATCGCCCAGGAATGGCGCAGCAACCTGCGCGTGCTGGTGCTGGACGAATTCTTCGTCACCGACATCGGCGACGCCATGCTGCTGGCGCGCCTGCTCGAACGCCTGTTCGCCGAGGGCGTGACCCTGGTCACCACCTCCAATACGGCGGTGGAGAACCTGTATCTCAATGGCCTGCAGCGCGAGAGCTTCCTTCCCGCCATCAGCCTGCTGCAGCGCTTCTGCGTCGAGCTGTACGCCGAAGGCACGGAGGATTACCGGATGCGCGCGCTGACCCGCTCGCCGGTGTACCGCGCGCCGCTGGCCGCCGATAGCGACGACTGGCTCGCCACGCGCTGGAACGAACTGAGTGGTGGTCAGCCCGCCAAGGCCGGCAACATCGAGATCGAAGGCCGCAAGATTCCGGTCCGCGGCCGGGGCAAGAGCATCGCCTGGTTCGACTTCGCCGCCCTGTGCGAAGGCCCGCGCGGCCCATCGGACTACATCGAGATCGCACACGAGTTCAATACGGTGCTGCTGGGCGGCATTCCCGCCTTCGATCGCCTGAACGAGGACGCCGCGCGCCGCTTCGTCAACCTGATCGACGAACTGTACGACCGCCACGTCAACCTGGTCTGCACCGCCAGCACCTCGCCGGTCGAGCTGTACACCGGCCAGCGCCTGCAGGGCGCGTTCGAGCGCACCGCCTCGCGCCTGATCGAGATGCAGAGCGCTGAATACCTGGGTACCCCGCACCGGGCGTGAGGGCCCGGGAGCTGCACGATCTGCCGGAAGGGCAGCCGCGCGCAGGCGCTGCAGCGGCAGCTCGACGTTACCGGCTGGGCGCCAGTGCGTTGCCTTGCGGCCGCTCCTCCGGCCCGGTCGACACCTGCAGGCCGTTGTCGCTGCGCTCCAGCAGCCGCAGCGGCTGGCCCTGGTAACGCACTTCCAGCGCATCGTGGGTATCGGCCAGCGCACGCACCAGCGGGCACAACGCCATCGCGCTGGCCTCCACACGCTGGGCACCGGCTTCCAGGCGCCGGTCCAGCTCGGCATCCAGGCGCTCGGCACGTTCCTCCATGGCGTCGCTGCGACCGGTGAAGACCTGCCAGAGCACGCTGCGGGCGATCGAGCCGGACAGCGTCTCGGCCATGTCCTGCACCTTCGCCTCGAATCCGGGACCGAAGGTCGCCTGTTCCCAGTAGCCCTTTCCGAGCGTCCCCTCGATCCAGTCATCCGCCTGCCGCCGCAGGCGCCTGACCTTGCGGCTGTTGGCGGTGCCGGTCAGGCTCTCGTAGACGCCATCGAGCGCGTCGAAGCTCAGCTGGCTGACATCGCGCGCCAATGCCGTGGCGGCGGGCATCAACCGGCGCGCGCCGGCCTCCAGCTGGCGCAGGCGGGCGGCATCGGCGTCGCTGACCGGCACGATCGTGTCATCCAGGCTCAGCACACCATCGTGGAACACCACCTCGTGCGGCGCCTGTGGGCCGTGTCGCAGCCAGATGCCGCCGCTGTCCACCAGCACGTCATAGTCCGTGCGGATGCCACACTGGTCCGCGTGCAGCTTCGGCGCGTCGGCCGCCTGCGCCGGCATGATGCACAGCGCCGACAGCACTGCCAGGGCAGGCAGTCGCAGGTCCATTGGACAGTCCTTTTCCAGTCGCCAGAGCCCAGCGTCCGCCTCTCCGGCCTGTCCGTCATCGGCCGAAAGTCACGCCGTCCACCGGCTGCCCACCTTCTATCCACAGGGTTGTCCCTTGGTCATTCCGTTACTGTCATGTGAAGCTGTCATTGTTCTGTTTCCGCACTCCGTTGTACCGCCGGAATGACGCGTTCCGGTCTTGACTGCGCGGCCCGTTCCGGCAGGTCCAAAGCGTCCGATCCGGGCGCCGATGGCACGATCCTTGCGGCGCAAGGGATTGCCGAATTTCACTACATTTGGCGTTGACGGACCCCACCACCCCCACTATCTTGTGGCCATCGGTCGCAGCGACCCCACGTCGCAAGGACAACGGGGAAGGCGCAGAGGCGGGAGCCACGCGGCACCCCCGTCCACAGCGATACCCGTCGGCGACCGTCACGGCAGCGGCAGGCGCAGGTCTCACCTCCTGCGACGCCCAGCTGCCATCCTGGACCGTCATGTCCTGGGCCGCGCCACCGATGCACCTGCAACTACCCCATCACGCCAAGAGGACACACGCCGTGACCACCGAAACCAGCGCCACCATCGAAAAGGAAAGCGAGTTCCTGTTGACGTCGCCGCCGACGGCCAACGCGATGAGTGTGACCAAGCGCAATGGCACGACCGAACTGGTGGACCTGAACAAGATCGTGCGTGCGGTGCAGCGTTCCTCCGAAGGCCTGCACGCCGTCGATCCGATGCGCGTGGCCACCCGCACCATTTCCGGCCTGTACAACGGCGCCACCACCCGCGAGCTGGACGAGCTGTCCATCCGCACCGCCGCCCTGCTGATCGGTGAAGAACCCGAGTACGGCCGTCTGGCCGCGCGCCTGCTGGCCAACTACATCGCCAAGGAAGTGTCGGGCCAGGAAATCTATGCCTTCTCGCAGTCGGTCAGCCGTGGCCATGAAGTCGGCCTGATCAACGACCGCCTGCTGAACTTCGTGCAGACCAACGCGCGCAAGCTCAACGATGCGATCGACATCTCGCTGGACCTGAACTTCGATTACTTCGGCCTGCGTACCCTGTACGACCGCTACCTGCTGCGCCATCCGCACACCCGCAAGGTGATCGAGACCCCGCAGCAGTTCTTCCTGCGCATCGCCAGCGCGCTGAGCGAGGACGTGTCCGAGACCCTGGCGCTGTACAAGCGCATGGGCAACCTGGACTACCTGCCGTCCAGCCCGACCCTGTTCAACTCCGGCACCACCCACGAGCAGCTGTCCTCGTGCTTCCTGCTCGATTCGCCGCAGGACTCGCTGGAGTCGATCTACTCCAAGTACGGCGACATCGCCCAGCTGTCGAAGTTCTCCGGCGGCATCGGCGTCAGCTACACCCGCGTGCGTTCGCGTGGTTCGCTCATCAAGTCCACCAACGGCCATTCCAACGGCATCGTGCCGTGGCTGAAGACCATGGACTCGTCCGTGGCGGCGGTGAACCAGGGCGGCAAGCGCAAGGGCGCGGCCTGCGTGTACCTGGAAACCTGGCACGCCGACATCGAGGATTTCCTCGAGCTGCGTGACAACACCGGTGATGAAGCCCGCCGTACCCACAACCTGAACCTGGCCAACTGGGTGCCGGACCTGTTCATGAAGCGCGTCGAGGCCGACCAGGAATGGTCGCTGTTCGATCCGCGCGTCGTGCCGGAGTTCACCGATCTGTTCGGCGAAGCCTTCGAGCAGGCCTATCTGCAGGCCGAAGCCCAGGGCAAGGCCAACCGCACCATCTCCGCCCGCAAGCTGTACGCCCGCATGATGCGTACGCTGGCCGAGACCGGCAACGGCTGGATGACCTTCAAGGACAAGTGCAACCGCGCCAGCAACCAGACCCTGCGTCCGGGCAACGTGATCCACCTGTCCAACCTGTGCACGGAAATCCTGGAGGTCACCTCCAACGATGAAACCGCGGTGTGCAACCTGGGTTCGATCAACCTGGGCAACCACTTCGACGAGCACAACGAGTTCGACTTCGAGAAGCTGGCCGAGACCGTGCGCCTGGCCGTGCGCCAGCTCGACCGTGTCATCGACCTGAACTTCTACCCGATCGAAACCGCCCGCCGCGCCAACCTGCGCTGGCGCCCGGTCGGCCTGGGCTGCATGGGCCTGCAGGACGTGTTCTTCCGCAAGCGCCTGCCGTTCGACAGCGCCGAAGCCCGTGCCCTGTCGAAGAAGATCGCCGAGACGATCTACTTCCACGCGCTGGAAACCTCGACCGAGCTGGCCCAGGAACGCGGCAAGCACCCGTCGTTCAACGACACCCGTGCCGCCAGTGGCGAACTGCAGTTCGACGCCTGGAACGTGGTGCCGGAAGACACCGCGCGCTGGGATGCCCTGCGTGCCCGCATCAAGGAGCACGGCCTGCGCAACTCGCTGATGATCGCGATCGCCCCGACCGCGACCATCGCCTCCATCGCCGGCTGCTACGAGTGCGTCGAGCCGCAGGTGTCCAACCTGTTCAAGCGCGAAACCCTGTCCGGTGACTTCCTGCAGGTCAACCGCTACCTGGTGAACGAGCTGAAGAAGCTGGGCCTGTGGACCGCCGACATGCGCGATGCCATCAAGCTGGCCGAAGGTTCCATCGCCGGCCTGACGCAGATTCCGGAAACCCTGCGTGAGGTCTACCGCACCGCGTGGGAACTGCCGATGCGTTCGCTGATCGACATGGCCGCCGAGCGTGGCGCCTTCATCGACCAGTCGGCCTCGCTCAACCTGTTCATGGAAAGCCCGAACATCGGCGCGATGTCGTCCATGTACATGTACGCGTGGAAGCAGGGCATCAAGACCACCTACTACCTGCGCTCGCGTCCGGCCACCAAGATCGCCAAGACCACGGTCAGCAACGCGGCCCCGGCCAAGGTGTTCAGCCCGGACGAAGCCATCGCCTGCTCGCTGGAGAACCCGGAAGCCTGCGAGGCCTGCCAGTAATCGCGCGCTGTGCCGTAGATGGAGCCGGGCTCGGCCCGGCTGCGCAATGACAAGGTAGCGCCGGGCCATGCCCGGCGTTTTGACCCGAGAAGACAAGGAAACACCCATGGCCGACAAGCCCAAGCAGATGCTGCTCGATCCCGGTTTTGAACTGACGTTGCGCCCGATGCGCTACCCGCAGTTCTATGACATGTACCGGAATGCGATCAAGAACACCTGGACGGTGGAAGAGATCAATTTCCAGATCGACATCACCGACCTGCACAGCAAGATGTCGCCGGGTGAGCGCCACCTGATCCATCGCCTGGTCGCGTTCTTCGCCACCGGCGATTCGATCGTGTCCAACAACCTGGTGCTGAACCTGTACCAGCACCTCAATGCGCCGGAAGCGCGCATGTACCTGTCGCGCCAGCTGTATGAAGAAGCGCTGCACGTGCAGTTCTACCTGACCCTGCTCGACAACTACCTGCCGGACCCGGAAGAGCGCGCCAAGGCGTTCTCGGCGGTGGAGAACATCGACTCGATCAAGAAGAAGGCCGATTTCTGCTTCAAGTGGATCGACTCGATCCAGGACCTGACCCGCATCGAGACCCGCGAACAGCGCCGCCAGTTCCTGCTCAACCAGATCTGCTTCGCCGCCTGCATCGAAGGCCTGTTCTTCTTTGCTGCGTTCGCCTACGTGTACTACTTCCGTTCGCGCGGCCTGCTGCCGGGCCTGGCCTCGGGCACCAACTGGGTGTTCCGCGACGAAAGCGCCCACATGGAGTTCGCGTTCGAGTCGGTGCGCGTGGTCCGCGAGGAAGAGCCGGACCTGTTCGATGAGGAGATGAAGCAGCAGGTGTACGACATGCTGGCCGAAGCGATCGAGTGCGAAGTGCAGTTCGCCGAGGACGTGCTGTCCGGCGGCGTGGCGGGCATCTCCACGCGCGACATGCGCCAGTACCTGCAGCACTGCGCCGACCAGCACTTCGCCAAGCTGGGCATGGAAAAGAAGTACAACGTGCGCAACCCGCTGCCGTTCATGGAACTGCAGGACGTGCAGGAGCTGACCAACTTCTTCGAACGCCGTGTTTCGGCCTACCAGGTCGGCGTGCAGGGCGAAGTTGCCTTCGACATGAACTTCTGACCCGTCCGGTCAGGCCTGTCGCAGCGAAAACCCCGGCCGATGCCGGGGTTTTTTGTGGGTGGCGCCGGGCCATGCCCGGCGTGTACCGCCCGGGGCTGCGCGCAGCGTCGACCGCGCTGCGCGCCCGCCGGGCATGGCCCGGCGCTACCCGGCGTATTACCGCCGCCCTTCCGCCGCCATGCGCACCGCCAGCCCGGCCAGGACCGTGCCCATCAACCAGCGCTGTGCCGCCTGCCAGGTGGGGCGCGCGGCGAGAAATGCAGCGATGCTGCCGGCCAGCACCACGATCACCGCGTTCACGCTCAGGCTCACCACGATCTGGGTAGCACCCAGGACCAGCGACTGCATCAGCACGCTGCCGTGTCCGTCCGGATGCAGGAACTGCGGCAGCAGGGACAGGTACATCACCGCGATCTTCGGGTTCAGCAGATTGGTCAGAAAGCCCATCGCAAACAATCTGCGTGGGGTGTCCTGCGGCAGGTCGCGCACCGCGAACGGCGAGCGGCCACCGGGTTTGAGCGCCTGCCAGGCCAGGTACAGCAGGTAGAACGCCCCCCCGATGCGCAGCGCGTCGTAGGCGAACGGCACCGTCATCAGCAGGGCGGTGATGCCCAGCGCCGCGCACAGCATGTAGAACACGAAACCCAGCACCACCCCACCCAGCGAGACCAGGCCGGCGCGGCGGCCCTGGCAGATCGAGCGCGAGACCAGGTAGATCATGTTCGGCCCGGGCGTGAGCACCATGCCCAGCGAGATGAGGGCGAACGCCAGCAGATCGGAGGTCGCGGGCATGGGCAGTCCTGGCAGTGGGCGTGGCGCAGTGTAGCGCTGCCTGTACGGGGCCTGGCTTAACATTGCCGCACCCCACACCGAAGCCCTACCCATGACCCCGATCCCTGAAACCGTGCCACCGATCGAAGTGCGCATGGCCGAAATCGTCTTTCCCAACCATACCAACCATATGGGCACGCTGTTTGGTGGCCAGGCGCTGGCGTGGATGGACAAGGCCGCCTTCCTCGCCGCCGCCCGCTACTCGCGCCGCACCGTGGTGACCGCGCGCAGCGACCAGGTCGACTTCAAGCTGCCGATCCGCATCGGCCAGATGGTGGAAACGATCGGCCGCATCGTCGAGGTCGGCCGCAGCTCGATGAAGGTCGAGGTGGAACTGATTGCCGAAGACCTGCACAGCGGCGAGCGCAGGCTCTGCACCCGCGGCCACTTCGTGATGATCGCGCTGGACGAGGCGGGCCAGCCGATCGCGGTGCCGCCGCTGCCGGCGCCCTGAGCCGGCGCTTGTGGGGGCGCCGTGCTGCCCCCATCTGGTCGGCATGACCCCGCCGCTGACCGACTTCATCGACCGCGCCCAGCGCCTGTTCGTGCTGACCGGCGCTGGCTGCAGCACGGCCTCGGGAATCCCCGATTACCGGGATACCGATGGCCAATGGAAACGCACGCCGCCGGTCACCTACCAGGCATTCATGGGCGAGGCCGCCACCCGCCAGCGCTACTGGGCACGCAGCCTGCTGGGCTGGCCGCGCTTCGGCCTGGCCCAGCCCAACGGCACCCACCAGGCGCTGGCCGCGCTGGAGAAGCAAGGCAAGGTGCAGTTGCTGCTGACCCAGAACGTGGATGGCCTGCACCAGCGCGCCGGCAGCCGGAACGTGATCGACCTGCATGGGCGGCTGGACCTGGTGCGCTGCATGGGCTGCGAGCGCCGCAGCGGTCGCCAGGCGTTCCAGCAGCGCCTGCTGGACGCCAATCCCGGCTGGGACACGCTCGAGGCCGGCATCGCCCCCGACGGCGACGCTGATCTGGAGACCGATTTTTCCTCCTTCGTGGTGCCCGACTGTCCGTCCTGTGGCGGCCTGCTGAAGCCGGACGTGGTGTTCTTCGGCGAGAACGTGCCGCGTGAACGCGTGGCGGCAGTGCATGAGCACCTGCAGCAGGCCGATGCCGTGCTGGTGGTGGGGTCCTCGCTGATGGTCTATTCCGGCTTTCGTTTCGTGCAGGCCGCAGCAAAGGCCGGATTGCCGGTGGCTGCCGTGAACCGTGGCCGCACCCGTGCCGACGACCTGCTGCAGTTCAAGGACGAGCGCGATTGCGCTGAAGCGCTGGCCGGGTTCGTCATCGGGTAGCGCCAGGCCATGCCCGGCGAGCATGCAGCGCCACCGCGAAACAGCGATCCATCCACATGGTTGATTCGCCGCCCTTGCAGCGGTGCAATACGCACCCCCCTCTGCCCGTCCCTGCACCCCTCGTGAGCCAGCTGTTCTCGCCGATCACCTTCGGCCGCCTGACCCTGTCCAACCGCATCGTCATCGCGCCGATGTGCCAGTATTCCGCCGAAGACGGGCGCGCCAGCGATTGGCATGCCATGCATCTGGGCAACCTGGCGCAATCCGGTGCCGGCCTGCTGATCCTGGAAGCGACGGCGGTTGAGCCGCGTGGACGCATCAGCTGGGCCGACCTCGGCCTGTGGGATGACGGTACCGAAGCTGCGCTGGCACACGTGCTGGCCAGCGTGCGGCGCTGGTCGCCGATGCCGCTGGGCATCCAGCTGGGCCATGCCGGCCGCAAGGCCTCGGTACAGCGTCCCTGGGACGGCGGTGGCCAGCTGCCGGCCGATGATGCACGTGGCTGGACCACGGTGGCGCCGTCAGCGCTGCCGTTCCATGCTGCCGATCCCGCGCCGCAGGAACTGGATGAGGCGGGCATCGCGGGAATCGTTGCTGCCTTCGCCGCCAGCGCGGTGCGCGCCGAACGCCTGGGCTTCGAACTGATCGAAGTGCATGCCGCGCACGGCTATCTGCTGCACCAGTTCCTGTCACCGCTGAGCAACCGGCGCACCGATGGCTACGGGGGTTCGCTGCCCAATCGCCTGCGCCTGCTGGTAGAGGTATTCGATGCCGTGCGCGCGGCAGTGTCCGACAAGGTGGCCGTCGGCGTGCGCATCTCCGCCAGCGACTGGGTCGACGGTGGCTGGGATCTGCTGCAGAGCGAAGCGCTGTCCCAGGTGCTGGACGCGCGTGGCTGCGATTTCCTGCACGTCTCCAGCGGCGGCCTGGATGAGCGCCAGAAGATCAGCGTCGGGCCGGGCTACCAGGTGCCGTTCGCGGCCGCGATCAAGGCCAAGGTGCGCATGCCGGTCATCGCGGTGGGGATGATCACCGAACCGGAGCAGGCCGAATCGATCCTGCGTCATCGCCACGCCGATGCCATCGCCCTGGCCCGCGGCATCCTCTACGACCCGCGCTGGCCCTGGCACGCGGCAGCCGCGCTGGGCGACAGCGTGGTGCCGGCCGCGCAGTACCTGCGCTGCGAGCCGCGTGAGGCACGCGGCGTGTTCACCCCGCGCTGAAGGTCATGCCCGCCAGGCCGGCGGCAGGCCGGCCTGCAGGTGATCGAACAGCGCACGGATCCTGGCGGTGAAGTCGCGGCGGTCGCTGACGCAGAAATAGACCTCCATCGGTTCCGGGCGCCATGCGCTGTCCGCGCCGAACACCGCCTGCAACCGGCCATCGCGCAGAAAGGGATCGGCCACGAAGGCCGCCAGCCGGGTGATGCCGGCACCGGCCGCGGCCAGTTCGGCCAGCGCGTCGATGTCATCGCACACCATGCCGGGCGGCAGCGGCGCATCCGCGCGCTGGTCGCCCTTGCGCAGGCCCCAGCGCAGAGGCCGCCCATCGGTGGGGAAACGATGCAGCACACCCCGATGGCCGCGCAGATCGGACGGCTCCTGTGGCCAGCCATGCGCCTGCAGGTAGGCAGGCGAGGCGCAGAAGACGAAGGGAATGCGTGCCAGCGGCCGCGCCACGACGCCGTCCTCCAGCTGCGCATCGATGCGGATGCTGGCATCGACCGCCTCCGGACCATGCTGCACGGCCCGGTCGGACAGCCGCAGTTCCAGCTGCAGCTGCGGATAGCGTTGCTGCAGTGAAGGCAGCAGGGGCGCCAGCACGTGGCGGCCGAACGCGCGGCTGCTGGCGATGCGCAATGGCCCGGCCGGCTCGATGTCACCGCTGGTGACCAGGGCCTGCGCCCGCGCCAGATCGGTTTCGATGTGGCGCACCTGCGCCAGGTACAGCGCACCGGCCTCGCTCAGCGCCAGCTGGCGCGTGCTGCGGTTCAGCAGGCGCACGCCCAGGTGTGCCTCCAGGCGATGGATGTTCTGGCCGACGGCGGTGGCGCTGATGCCAAGGCTGCGGGCCGCAGCGGCAATGCTGCCGGTGTCTGCGGTGCGGGTGAAGCTGCGGATCAGCTGCAACAGGTTCATGACCCGCCAGCGTGCCACGAAAGCCCGCCACGATCACCTGGAACTGTCCGAAGTGGTTCGTTGCATCGGTGACAATGGATCACGCGGGCGGGGTGCTGCCCTACACTTGCAGGATGCGACCCGATTCCATCCTCACCCTGTCCTGCCCCGACCGTACCGGCATCGTCTACCGCGTGTCGGGCCTGTTGTTCGATCATGGCTGCAACATCCTCGACGCCCAGCAGTTCGGCGACGAGGAAAGCGGCCGCTTCTTCCTGCGCGTGCATTTCGACCGCGACGCCAGCCTGCCCCTGGACACGGTACATGCGTCCATGGCGGCACTGGCCCGCGAGTTCGGCATGGACTGGCAGCTGCAGGACGGTCGGCGTCGTGCGCGCCTGCTGGTGCTGGTCAGCAAGCAGGGCCACTGCCTGAATGACCTGCTGTTCCGCGCGCACAGCGGGCAGCTGAAAGTGGATATCGCGGCAGTGGTGTCCAACCATGCCGATTTCGCACCGCTGGCTGCGTCCTACGGCGTGCCGTTCCACCATCTGCCGGTGAACGCGGATACGCGTGCGGTGCAGGAGCAGCAGATCATCGATCTGGTCGAACACGAGCGTATCGACCTGGTGGTGCTGGCGCGCTACATGCAGATTCTTTCACCCACCCTGTGCCGCGCGCTGGCCGGCCGGGCGATCAACATCCATCACAGCTTCCTGCCCAGCTTCAAGGGCGCGCAGCCCTATCACCAGGCGCACGCGCGCGGGGTCAAGATCATCGGCGCCACCGCGCACTATGTCACCGAGGATCTGGACGAAGGTCCGATCATCGAACAGGACGTGGCCCGGGTCGATCATGCGATGACGCCGCGCGACCTGGTACGCCTGGGCAGCGATACCGAATCGCAGGTGCTGGCGCGTGCCGTGCGCCGCCATGTGGAGCACCGCATCCTGCTCAACGGGCACCGCACGGTGGTGTTCCGCTGATACCTGCCCGGCCGGACGTGCGTCAGAGGATCCCGATCCCCGCAGTGCCCAGTGCTTCGCGCACCATCCCGTCGTTGGCCTCGGTCACCGGCCGGGTCAGGTCCCAGAGGAATTTCACCCTGAAGCCGGACGTGGCTGCGTCCTGCGCGCTCCACAGCACGCAGTAGTCGCGGGCCAGGCCACAGACGTGCACCTCGTCGATGCCGCGCTCATGCAGCCAGCCGGCCAGGCCAGTGGCGGGGCGTCCGCCATCGGGGCCGTGGTTCTCGCGGAAGGCGCTGTAGGAATCCACCTGCTGGCGGGTGCCCTTGCGCAGGATCAGGTCGGCCATGTTCCAGTCCACCTGCGGATGCAGGGCGGCACCGGCGCTGCCCTGCACGCAGTGGTCCGGCCACAGGGTCTGCGGTTGCGCATGCAGCAGGATCGTTTCGAACGGACGATGGCCGGGGTGCTGGCTGGCGAACGAAGCATGGTCCGCGGGATGCCAGTCCTGGGTGGCCACTACGGTGCGGTAGCGGCGCTGCGCCAGCAGCTGCGCGATCGGCGCGACCAGCGCATCGCCACGGTCGCAGGCCAGCGCGCCCCCGGGCATGAAGTCCGGCTGCAGATCGATCACCAGCAGGGCGACAGTGGCGGGCAGGGTGGGCATGGACGTTCCAGCGCGGCGGAAGAGGCGACCAGCGTGGCCGCCCCCTCGCCACACGTCAATCGCCCTGCGGCGTTTCGTTGTCCTGGCCGTAATACAGCAGCCCGATCCGGATCCGCTCGCGGCCGGTCTCCCGGCGGTGCCGGTTGGCATCGCGCAGCGAGTACACGCAGCCACAGTACTCCTGCTGGTAGAACCGCTCGCGCTTGCTGATCTCGATCATGCGGCTGGCACCACCGCCCTTGCGCCAGTTGTAATCCCAGTACTGCAGGCCCTCGTAGCGCGCCGCGGCGCGGATGCCGCAGTCATTGATCTGCGCCATGTTCTTCCAGCGCGAGATGCCCAGCGACGAGCTGATGGTGTCGTAGCCGTGCTCATGCGCGTACAGCGCCGTGCGCTCGAAGCGCATGTCGAAGCACATCGTGCAGCGGATGCCGCGCTCGGGTTCGTTCTCCATGCCGCGCGCGCGGCTGAACCAGTTGTCGGTGTCGTAGTCGCAGTCGATGAAGGGGATGCCATGCTGCTCGGCGAAGCGGATGTTCTCCTGCTTGCGAAGCTCGTATTCCTTCACCGGATGGATGTTGGGGTTGTAGAAGAAGATCGCGTAGTCGATCCCGGAGGCGGTGATCGCCTCCATCACTTCGCCGGAGCAGGGCGCACAGCACGAATGCAGCAGCAGGCGCTTGCCGTCGGCGGGCAGGGACAGGGTGGGGCGTTGGAGCTCGGTCATCATCAGGTACCGCACGGACCGCCGGCAACGGCGGCGGCCCGTGCATCGGGGTGGAGAGACAGGTCAGGCGACGCGGGCGTCGGTGTGCTCGGCACGCAGTTCCACTGCGGCGGCAACCAGTGCCTGCAGTGCAGCGCGGGTTTCCGGCCAGCCACGGGTCTTCAGCCCGCAGTCCGGGTTGACCCACAGCTGCTCCGGCTTCAGCACGGCCAGCGCCTTGCGCAGCAGGTCCACCATCTCCGCCTTGTCCGGCACGCGCGGGGAGTGGATGTCATACACGCCCGGGCCGATCTCATTGGGATAGTTGAACTTCACGAAGGCATCCAGCAGTTCCATGCGCGAGCGTGAGGTCTCGATCGAGATCACGTCCGCGTCCATCGCTGCGACCGAGTGGATGATGTCGTTGAACTCCGAATAGCACATGTGGGTGTGGATCTGGGTGGCATCGCGCACGCCGCTGGTACTGATGCGGAACGATTCCACCGCCCAGTCCAGGTAGGCGCGCCAGTGGGCGCGGCGCAACGGCAACCCCTCGCGGATGGCCGGCTCGTCCACCTGGATCACGCCGATGCCGGCTGCTTCCAGGTCCTGCACTTCGTCCCGCAGGGCCAGCGCGATCTGCCGGCAGGTCACATCGCGTTCCTGGTCGTCGCGCACGAACGACCACTGCAGTACCGTCACCGGACCGGTCAGCATGCCCTTCATCGGCTTGTCGGTGAGCGATTGCGCGTAACTGGACCAGCGCACCGTCATCGGCTGCGGGCGGCTGACGTCGCCGAAGATCACCGGCGGTTTGACGCAGCGCGAGCCATAGCTCTGCACCCAGCCGTTGCCGGTAAAGGCGAAGCCTTCCAGCTGCTCGCCGAAGTACTCGACCATGTCGTTGCGCTCGAATTCGCCGTGGACCAGCACGTCCAGGCCCAGCGCTTCCTGCACGCGTACCGCATGCGCGGTCTGCTGTTCCAGGAAGGCCTCGTACTCGGCCAGGCCCAGCTTGCCGGACTTGTGCCGGGCCCGTGCCTCGCGCACCTCCAGCGTCTGCGGGAAGGAACCGATCGTGGTGGTGGGCAGCAGCGGCAGCTGCAGCGCCGCATGCTGCGCGGCGCGGCGCTGCGGGTAGGCGGTGTGCCGCTGCGCATCGGCCACGGTCAGCGCGGCCAGGCGTGCGGCCACGGCCGGGTTGTGCACGCGTGGCGAGCGACGACGCCCCTCCAGTGCAGCGCGGTTGGCAGCCAGGCCCGCTTCCGCATCCACCCTGCCATCGAGCGCGTCGGCCAGCAGGCGCAGTTCCTGCAGCTTCTGCCGGGAGAACGCCAGCCAGCCCTTCAGTTCGTCATCCAGCTTCTTTTCCAGCGCAAGATCCACGGGCGTGTGCAGCAGGGAACAGGACGGTGCCAGCCAGAGCCGGTCGGCGCCGCGGTCCACCTGGGCAAACCGGGCCAGGATCAGTGCGTTGTCCAGATGGGTGCGCCAGATGTTGCGGCCGTTGACCAGGCCGGCCGACAGCACGCGCTCGGCCGGCAGCGCCTTCAACACGGCGTCCAGCTGCTCCGGCGCGCGCACCAAGTCCACGTGCAGTCCGTCCACCGGCAGGCCGGTGGCCAACGCCAGGTTGTCCTCGAGCGCACCGAAATAGGTCGCGACCAGCAGTTTCGGACGCCGTGCCGTGGCCAACCGGGCATAGGCGCGCTCATAGGCTGCCTGCGCATCGGCGTCGAGATCCTGCACCAGCAGCGGCTCATCCAGCTGCACCCAATCCGCACCGGCGTCGGCCAGCTGGCCGAGCAGCTGCACATAGGCCGGCAGCAGGGCATCCAGCAGGTCCAGTGCGGCGCTGCCGTCGGTGGTCTTGGACAGCAGCAGGAAGCTCACCGGCCCCAGCAGCACCGGACGGGTGTGGATGCCCAGCGCCCTGGCCTCGTTGAACTCGGCCAGCGGCTTGTCACCGCGCAGGGCGAAGGCCTGGCCCGCGTGCAGTTCCGGCACCAGATAGTGATAGTTGGTGTCGAACCACTTGGTCATCTCCAGCGCGCGCAGGTCGATGCCATCGCGCTGCAGGCCACGGGCCGTGGCGAAGTAGGCGGCCAGTGGATCGTGCGCGGCCAGTTCGCGGTAGCGTTCGGGAATGGCATCGAACAGCCATGCGGTGTCGAGCACCTGGTCGTACAGGCTGAAGTCGTTGCTCGGCGGTACATCGACGCCGGCCTCGATCTGCAGCTGCCAGTGCCGGGCACGCAGCGCCGCGGCGGTGGCCTGCAGGGTGGCGGCGTCGTCCTCGCCGGCCCAGTGGCGTTCGAGCGCCCGCTTCAGTTCGCGCTTGGCGCCGATGCGGGGAAAGCCCAGGTTGGTAACAGTGGTCATTGCAGCGTGTCCTCATTGCATATCGGCATTGAGGAACGAAGGAACCGCAGGACGACGCGTGCCGTTGCCGGCCCACGGGCGTCTTGCCAGCGACCTTCGCCCCCGCGGGCGAACCGGATGCCGTGAAAAGGACGCACGTGGCCGCGCACCCTGCAGGCGCAGGACGACGACGGCCCCGGCAACCTCCCCGCGGAGATTCCAGGTCGAGTCAGGGGACGGTCGTGTCCCCCGGCCGGGGCCGGTATTCGGGCTGTTGGACGCGGGCCGCAGCCCACCTACTACCTGCCGCTTCCCAGGTGCGAGCCCAGTGCTGTTGGCAGGATTCGTTTCCATTCACCGCTGCGGGGCAGCTCCGGAATGGGCGCGCGAAGCGCCTTCACCGGATTCCCGTTTAAATTCATCCCTTCATTCGCATGAAGAGATGAATACCTTCGGCGTGCACAAGGTAGGCCGGTTGGCAGCAATGGTCAAGGCCCGGGATCACACCACCGGGATGTGGCGCCTTTCTCAGGCAGTGAGAGGCCGGCTTGCGATACTGGCAACCGACGGACGGGAGGTGACGTGTGGCGGCGAAGTACTGCGATCTGGTCATGAAAGGTGGCATCACCAGCGGCATCGTGTACCCCAATGCGGTACTGGCGCTGGCGCGCGAGTATCGCTTCAAGAGCATCGGTGGCACCTCGGCAGGCGCCATCGCCGCCGCGGTGGCTGCGGCGGCGGCCTATGGTGATCGCCGCCAGCAGGCGGGCGAGCCGCTGCCCGGCGATGCCGGGTACGGTGGATTGTCGGCGGTGTCGGCGCAGCTGTCGCGGCGCGGGTTCATCTACGGTCTGTTCCAGCCGGCGCGCGGCGCGCGTGCAGCCTATCGGCTGCTGGTGGTGCTGACCAGCAATGCAGGCTGGCCCCGCAAGCTGCTGTGCCTGGCCATCGCCGTGTTCCAGATCGCGCCGCTGGAAGTGCTGGTGTCGCTGGCATTGCTGCTCGCGCTGGGCGCGTGGGGCGGCGGCTGGAGTGGAGTGGCGGCAACATTGCTGCCGTCCCTGCTGTGCGCCTACGGCGCTGGCGTGGCCGGGGCCGCGCTGCGGGTCGCGCGGGTGGCACGACGCAATCTGCTGGGCCTGTGCAGCGGCCTCGGCAGCGACGCGCGCCGGCCGGCGTTGACGGAATGGCTGCACAGCTGCCTGCAGCAGCTGTCAGGCAAGCCGGCCGATGTGCCGCTTACCTTTGCCGACCTGCACGATGCGCCGCGCTATGCAGACGAGCCGGACAGCCCGCATGCCATCACCCTGCAGATGATCACCACCTGCGTATCGCACAACGAACCCCGCACGCTGCCGCTGGGCGGCGCGCAGTTCTGGTTCCTGCGCGAAGAGTTCGACCAGCTGTTCCCGGCCAGCGTGGTGCAGTGGCTGGTCAACCATGCGGGTCCGCCGCTGGGCGTGGATGGACGACTCTATTACCGCCTGCCGCAGGGGCCGCAGCTGCCGGTACTGGTGGCAACGCGGATGAGCCTGAGTTTCCCGTTGCTGATCAGCGCAGTGCCGCTGCATGAGCCCTCGCGCCGCGAGCGCCGCTGCGAGCCTGGAGCGACCGCCTCCGATCCGGAACACAACGTGGCCGACAGCATGGAGGGGCTGACCAGTGCCGGCCAGGCCTGCGGCCCGGTGATCACCGCCTTCCGGATCTGCTGGTTCTCCGATGGGGGCATCAGCAGCAACTTCCCGATCCATCTGTTCGACGCGGCGCTTCCGCGCTGGCCGACCTTCGCCATCAACCTGGTCTATCCGCAACATGCGGAGGAGGTCAGCTCCGGCGGCAATGCACGGCAGGCGCTGGAGCGATCGGTGTTCCTGCCCAGCGAAAACCGTCATGGCTGGCAACGCACCTACCAGTCCATCGCCGCGCCGGTGGCCGCCGGCGAGCTTGGCCGTTTCCTGTTCGCGGTGGTGGCAACCATGCAGAACTGGCGCGACCTGCTGCAGGCGCGTGCTCCGGGCTATCGCGACCGCATCGTGCACGTGACCCTGCAGGGTGATGAGGGCGGCATGAACCTGGACATGCCGCAGGAGGTGCTGACCCGCATCGCCGACAAGGGCAGCCTGGCCGGTGCGCGCTTCTGCGCGTTCTCCTTCGAGAATCACTACTGGATCCGCTGGCGCAACCTGGCCTCGGCCTACCAGCGTTACACGCTGGAAGTGGCGCGTACCGACGATCCCGCGCAGCAGGTGCTGGCCTATCGGGCGGCGTACACGATGGTGGCTGCCGGCGTGCCGTCGCCACCGTCGTACAAGCTGGGCTCGGAGGACAAGCGGCTGGCGTCACAGCAGTTGTGGGGGCTGATGGTGGAGCAGGGCCGCAGCTGGGAGGATCTTGGCCCGGACCTCACCGACGGCGCACCACGGCCGCTGCCGCAGATGAAGGTGACGCCGATCTACTGACCGCTGCCGCAGCCGATTGAACTGTTCCGGCGGGTGCCGACCTTGGTCGGCACGATCTGATCCCTGCGGTGGCTCATCGCCAGGATTCAACCGTGTCGACCAAGGTCGACACCCACCAGGGCAATGCGTCGTTCTGACAGCTTGCGGAGATCTGTCGAAGGCGGGGTGGGTCCGGTTGCGGGGGCGTGAGCGCCATGGATGGCGCGACCGAGGCTACATGGACGTACTTGCGCCGTCCCCCGCAACCGGACCCGCCCCGCCATCCCACGGAATGCCAGCTTTTGCCGTTGCCGTTGCTTCGGCCTGTGCAGGTGCAGGGCGCAGCCCTGCCGAACCAACCCTATCGCCCCGGCAGCTGCGCGAACGCGCGCTGCATGCAGTCCTCGCGCGGGCACACCCGGCAACCCGGGCCGATCGACACCGAATTGCCCGGGCTCTGCACATCCAGCCCCAGCGAATACACCAGCCGCTCGGCATGCTGCAGGTCGCAGCCCAGCGCTACTGCGAAGGTCTTGCGTGGTTGGCCGTGACCAACCGGGCCGCTGCTGACCTGCCGGGCCAGCCAGAAGTGGCGCCGCCCATCGGGCATGCGCGCGGTCTGGGTCAGGATGCGGCCGGGCTGGTTGAACGCCTCGTAGACGATCCACAGCGGGCATGAGCCACCCACCTGCGAGAAGTGGAAGTCGGTGGCCGAGTGACGCTTGGAGACGTTGCCGGCGCGGTCCACACGGATGAAGAAGAACGGCAGGCCGGGCGCGCTGCGGCGGGCCAGCGTGCTCAGCCGGTGGCAGACTGCTTCGAAGCCGACACCGAACTGGTGCGCCAGCAGCTCGATGTCGTAGCTGCTGGCTTCGGCCGCACGCAGGAAGCGCAGGTAGGGCATTACCAGGGCCCCGGCGAAATAGTTCGACAGGCCGATGCGCGCCTGCGCGATGCGCGCCTCGTCGCTGAATCCGGCGCGGGCAATCACCGTATCGATCTGCGGCAGGTAGCCGTGCAGTGCAAGTTCGGCGGCCATCTGGAAGGCCTGCTGGCCCGGCTCCAAATAGTCCGGCAGCCACAGCCGGCGGGCACCGGCATCGTAGTGGCGCTTCTCGCGCCCGGCCTGCAAGGCAGTCACTTCCACCAGCACGCCGTGGCGATCAGCCAGCAACTGGCGCAGGCGCGGGGCGACGTGCCCCGGCGACAGTCCCCATTCGGCGAATAACCGCTCGGCCAGCTCATCCAGCTCCGGGATGTGGTTGTGCATGCGGTTGAAGAACTCGCGCACCTGGTCGCCCGCCGGCAGGGTGCTGCCGGCACCGGGTTCGCCCAGCTGGAACTCCAGTGCGGCGGCATGTTCCCGCAACGCCAGGTGGCGGCGATGCAGGTCCAGCAGCGCCCGGCTCACCTGCGGCAGGTTGCCGGCCAGTGCCCGCAGCTCGGTGGCACTGACGTCGGCCAGCCCCAGGTCCCGCAGGGTTTCGGCCAATGATTCCTGCAATGCCGCGGGTTCATCCTCGTCGAACAGGGCGGAAACGTCGCCCAACACCTCCCCCAGCTTCTTCTGCACGGCGGGCGTCAACGGGCGCTTGTTGCGCTCGATCTGGTTCAGGTAGCTGGCAGACAGGCCCAGGGCGCGGGCCAGGTCGATCTGGCTGTAGCCGCGCTGCTCGCGCAGGCGCAGCAGGCGCAGGCCCAGCTGGCGCTGTGAGGATGGTAGATTCACAGAATTAACAGGAATCGTGAGGGGTGTTGGCCAGATTAAGCGGATTCAGGCCGGAAATCGAGGCGGCGGCTGTGAATAATGCCAAGCATCTTTCGCACCCCTGGATGTCGTCATGACTGTTGCAGCGCCCCGTATCCGCATGCTGATCGATGGCCAGTTCGTCGAATCGGCGACCTCCCACTGGCAGGACGTGATCAACCCGGCCACCCAGGACGTGCTGGCCCAGGTCCCGTTCGCCACCACCGCTGAAGTGGACGCTGCCGTGGCCGCCGCCAAGGAAGCGTTCAAGACCTGGCGCAAGACCCCGATAGGCACCCGTGCGCGCATCTTCCTGAAGTACCAGCAGCTGATCCGCGAGAACATGAGCGAGCTGGCGCACATCCTCACCGCCGAACAGGGCAAGACCCTGCCGGATGCCGAAGGCGATGTGTTCCGCGGCCTGGAAGTGGTCGAGCACGCCGCCGCCATCGGCAACCTGCAGCTGGGCGAGCTGGCCAACAACGTGGCCAACGGCGTGGATACCTACACGATCATGCAGCCGCTGGGCGTGTGCGCCGGCATCACCCCGTTCAACTTCCCGGCGATGATTCCGCTGTGGATGTTCCCGATGGCCATCGCCACCGGCAACACCTTCATTCTCAAGCCGTCCGAGCAGGACCCGATGGTCACCATGCGCCTGGTTGAACTGGCGCTGGAAGCCGGCATTCCGAAGGGCGTGCTGAATGTGGTCCACGGTGGCGAGGAAGTGGTCAACGCGATCTGCGACCACCCGGACATCAAGGCGGTCTCCTTCGTGGGTTCCACCCGCGTGGGTACCCACGTGTACAACCGTGCGTCGCTGGCCGGCAAGCGCGTGCAGTGCATGATGGGCGCCAAGAACCACGCCGTGGTGCTGCCGGATGCCAACAAGGAGCAGACCCTCAATGCGATGGTCGGTGCCGCCTTCGGTGCCGCCGGCCAGCGCTGCATGGCGGCCTCTACGCTGGTGCTGGTGGGTGAAGCGCGCGGCTGGGTGCAGGATCTGGTGGCCAAGGCCAAGACCCTGAAGGTCAGCGGTGGCACCGTGTCCGGTACCGATGTCGGCCCGGTGATTTCCTGCAGCGCGCGCGAGCGCGTGGAAGGCCTGATCGCCTCGGGCGTGGAGCAGGGCGCGCAGCTGGTGCTCGATGGCCGCAATCCGCAGGTCGATGGCTTCGAGAAGGGCAACTTCGTCGGCCCGACCATCTTTGCCGGTGTCACCACCGACATGCGCATCTACCAGGAAGAAATCTTCGGGCCGGTGCTGGTGATCCTGGAAGCGGAAACGCTGGAAGACGCCATCGCGATGGTCAACAGCAACCCGAACGGCAACGGCACCGCACTCTTCACCCAGTCCGGCGCCGCCGCGCGCAGGTTCCAGGAAGACATCGACGTCGGCCAGGTCGGCATCAACGTGCCGATCCCGGTGCCGGTGCCGCTGTTCTCCTTCACCGGTTCGCGCGCCTCCAAGCTGGGTGACCTGGGCCCGTACGGCAAGCAGGTGGTGCTGTTCTACACCCAGACCAAGACCGTCACCGCGCGCTGGTTCGATGACGAGACGCTGAGCCACGGCGTCAACACCACGATCAGCCTGAAGTAACGGCAGGAGCAGCCATGAGCCACTCGATGACGACGGAACTGGAAGAAGCGCAGCAGGCCTACCGCGAGGCCGCCCGCGACTTCGCACTGGCCGAACTGGCGCCGCACGCCGCGCGATGGGATGCGGAGGGCATCTTTCCGCGCGAGGCGATCGCCAAGGCCGGTGAACTGGGCTTCTGCGGTCTGTACATGGACCCGGAAGTGGGCGGCAGCGGCCTGAGCCGGCTGGACGCCGCCGTCGTCATCGAGGAGCTCGCCAGTGTCGACCCCTCGACGGCGGCCTACATCAGCATCCACAACATGGCCTCGTGGATGGTGTCCAAGTGGGGTCAGCCGGCACTGCGCGACGCGTGGGGCAACGATCTGGCGGCGGGCATCAAGCTGGCCTCGTACTGCCTGACCGAACCGGGCGCCGGTTCCGATGCCGCCTCGCTGAAAACCACCGCCGTGCGCGATGGCGACCACTTCGTGCTGAACGGCGCCAAGGCCTTCATCTCCGGCGCCGGCGCCACCGAACTGCTGGTGGTGATGGCGCGCACCGGCGGTGCCGGTGCCGGCGGCGTCAGCGCCATCGCGGTGCCGTCGGATCTGCCGGGCATCAGCTTCGGCCGCAAGGAAGAGAAGATGGGCTGGAACAGCCAGCCCACCCGGGGCATCACCTTCGAGAACGTCCGCGTGCCGGTCAGCCACCTTCTGGGAGAGGAAGGCGGTGGCTTCAAGCTGGCGATGAAGGGACTCGATGGCGGCCGCATCAACATCGCCGCCTGTTCGCTGGGTGCCGCGCAGGGCGCGCTGGATGCCGCACGCCGCTACATGGGCGAGCGTCGCCAGTTCGGCAAGGCGCTGGCCGAGTTCCAGGCACTGCAGTTCAAGTTGGCCGACATGGTCACCCAGCTGGTGGCCGCCCGGCAGATGGTGCATACCGCCGCGCGCAAGCTCGATGCCGGCGCCAGCGACGCCAACGTGTGGTGCGCAATGGCCAAGCGCTTCGCCACCGATGCCGGTTTCACTGTCTGCAACGAAGCGCTGCAGATCCACGGCGGCTACGGCTACATCCGCGAATACCCGATCGAACGCCTGCTGCGTGACTGCCGCGTGCACCAGATCTTGGAAGGCACCAACGAGATCATGCGGGTGATCGTTGCCCGTCACCTGCTCAACACCGAAGAGGAACTGCGATGAAGGATTGGCGTACCCAGGAGCACGTGGGCCTGAAGGTCGAGGCCGATGGCCACACCGCCGTGGTCACCCTGCACAACCCGCCGGCGCATACCTGGACCGTGCACAGCCTGTCCGCGCTGCGCGACCTGGTGGCTGCGCTCAATGCGGACCGCGACATCTACGCGCTGGTGATTACCGGTGACGGCGAAAAGTTCTTCTCCGCCGGCGCAGATCTGAACCAGTTCGCCTCCGGCGACAAGGCCGCCGCGCGCGAGGCCGCACGCCGCTTCGGCGAAGCCTTCGAGGCGCTGTCCGGCTTCCGCGGCGTGTCGATCGCCGCAATCAACGGCTATGCGATGGGCGGCGGGCTGGAATGCGCGCTGGCCTGCGACCTGCGCATCATCGAAGACCACGCCCAGGTCGCGCTGCCGGAGGCCACCGTCGGCCTGCTGCCGTGCGCCGGTGGTACCCAGAACCTGCCACGGCTGGTGGGCGAGGGCTGGGCCAAGCGCATGATCCTGCTGGGCGAGCGCATCAATGCCGAGACCGCGCTGCGCATCGGCCTGGCCGAGGAGAAGGTCGGCAAGGGCGAGTCCAAGGCGCTGGCGCTGGAATGGGCGAAGAAGGCCGGCAAGCAGAGCCCGACCAGCATCGCGGCCTGCAAGACGCTGGTGCAGTCCACCCGCACCGGCACCCACGCCTCGGCGCTGGTGGCCGAACGCGAGGCCTTCGTCGATCTGTTCGATACCGCCGACCAGGTCGAGGGCGTGAACGCCTTCCTGGAAAAGCGCGCCGCGCAGTGGAAGAACGCATGACCACGGTCGCCGACGAAGCGCCGGTCCTGTTCGAAGAGCGCGTGGCCGGCAATGGCGCGCGCATCGGCATCGCCACGCTGAACGCGCCGCGCACGCTCAATGGCTTCTCGCTGCCGATGGCGCACCTGCTGCTGAAGCAGCTCAATGCCTGGGCCGACGACGACGGCATCGCGATGGTGGTGCTGCAGGGCGCCGGTGAAAAGGCGTTCTGCGCCGGCGGTGACCTGCACAGCCTGTACCAGAGCATGCGTGCATTCCGCGAGGCCGGCCGCAGCGATATCCGCGACAACGACTACGCGGCCGAGTTCTTCGACGTCGAGTACCGCGTGGATTACCTCATCCACACCTATGCCAAGCCGATCCTGTGCTGGGGCCATGGCATCGTCATGGGAGGGGGCATCGGCCTGATGTCCGGTGCCAGCCACCGCGTGGTCAGCGAGCGCTCCAAGCTCGCGTTCCCGGAGATCACCGTCGGTCTGTTCCCGGACGTGGGTGGCAGCTGGCTGCTGCCGCGCGTGCCGGGCAAGGGTGGCCTGTTCCTGGCCTTGACCGGTGCACTGCTCAACCCGGGCGATGCGATCTATGCCGGCCTGGCCGACGTGCACGTGGCCGAAGCGCGCCGCAGCGATGTGTTCGATGCACTGCTGCAGGTGGCCTGGTCGCGCGACGCCGCGAGCAACCACGAGCGCCTGGGTCACCTGCTGCAATCGTATGCCAGCGATGCCGCGACCGGTCCGCTGCTGGCCAACGCGGCGAAGGTCGACGCACTGTGCGACGGCGATGACCTCGATGCCATCGTCGAAGGCATCGCCCACCTGCAGACCGAGGATGCCTGGCTGCAGGCCGCCCAGAAGACCCTCGCGGCCGGCGCGCCCGGTTCGGCGCGGCTGGCGTTCGAGCTGCAGCGCCGCAGTGCGGGCCAGGATCTGGCTGCGGTCTACCGCCTGGAGTACATCGTCGCCCTGCACTGCGCTGCCCACGGCGATTTCGCCGAAGGCATCCGTGCGCTGCTGATCGACAAGGACCGCACGCCGTCGTGGAACCCGGCCACGCTGGCCGAAGCCAGCGCCCTGTGGGCCGATACGTTCTTCGCTTCGCCCTGGGCCGATGCCGCGCATCCGCTGGCCGACCTGGGTACCCCTGCCGCTGAAAGGAGCCTGGCATGAGCCGCATTGCATTCATTGGGTTGGGCAACATGGGTGGCCCGATGGCCGCCAATCTGGTCAAGAACGGCCACACCGTGCGCGTGTTCGATCTGGTGCCGGCCGCCGTGCAGGCCGCCGTCGACGCCGGTGCCGGTGCCGCGTCGTCAGCACGTGACACCCTGGCCGACGCCGAGGTGGTGATCTCGATGCTGCCGGCCAGTCGCCACGTCGAAGGCCTGTACCTCGGCGATGACGGCATTCTCGCCGCGATTCCGGCCGGCGCGCTGGTCATCGACTGCAGCACGATCGCTCCGGCCAGCGCCCGCAAGGTGTCCGAAGCGGCGGCTGCACGCGGCCTGCAGATGATCGATGCGCCGGTTTCCGGCGGCACGGCCGGTGCCCAGGCCGGCACCCTCACCTTCATCGTCGGTGGTGAAGAGGATGCACTGGAGCGTGCGCGCCCGGTGCTGCAGGCGATGGGCAGGAACATCTTCCACGTTGGCGCCAGTGGTGCCGGCCAGGTGGCCAAGCTGTGCAACAACATGGCGCTGGGCGTGATCATGGCCGTCACCGGCGAGGCCATCGCACTGGGCGTGGCGCACGGTCTGGACCCGAAGGTGCTGTCGCAGATGATGGCGGTGAGCACCGGCCGCAGCTGGGCCACCGAAGTGTGCAATCCGTGGCCGGGCGTGCTGGAGAATGCGCCAGCCTCGCGTGGCTACAGCGGCGGCTTCGGCAGCGACCTCATGCTCAAGGACATGGGCCTGGCAGTGGAAGCGGCGATGAGTGTCGGCGCCTCGATCCCGCTGGGTGAAGTGGCCCGCAACCTGTATTCGATGAATCATCAGGCCGGGCGCGGCAAGCTGGATTTCTCCAGCGTCGTACAGCTCATCACCAGCGAGAAGTAAGCGAATGCGTCCCCGGCCGCGTGCCGGGGCCCACCCGGGGTGGGATGGGCGGATGCCTGGTTTCGACCGGTATCCGCCCATTTTTTTGCGGTCAGGCGACGATCAGCGTCACGTCGATGTTGCCGCGGGTGGCATTCGAGTACGGGCACACGATGTGCGCCTTCTGCACAAGCGCTTCAACCTGCTCGCGCGGCACGCCCGGCACGTTGATGGTCAGCTCGGCCTCGATGCCGAAGCCGGTCGGGATCTGGCCGATGCCCACCTTGCCGGTCACGGTGGTGTCGGCCGGCAGCGCGACCTTGGCCTGGCCGGCCACGAACTTCAGCGCGCCCAGGAAGCAGGCCGAGTAGCCGGCGGCGAACAGCTGCTCCGGGTTGGTGCCCGGGCCGCCCGCGCCGCCCAGCTCGCGCGGGGTCGACAGCTGGATGTCGAGCACGTTGTCGGAGGAGACGGAACGGCCTTCACGGCCGCCGGTGGAGGTCGCCTGGGCGGTGTACAGAACCTTTTCGATGGACATCGGGATGCTCCTGGTCAGTGGGTGGTAGTGCGTTGGAGCCTACTTTGCCCGCTTTCCAAGGACGATGGGTGACAGACCGTCCGAGAAATTTGACCGATCGTCCTGCCTGTCTAGATCGTCCATTCCCGATCGGTGGTGAACATGATGGTCAGCCACCGGTCCGGCGAGGCTTCGCCCAGTGCATCGCCGATCTCGTCACGCAGTTGGTCCCACTCCCGCAGGGGCCGCGGCGGATCGTCGGCCGGGACCACGAAGAACAGCTCGATCTGCTCGCCACGTCCCACCTGCGCCACATAGCTTCGGTGTTCGACGAAGCCATGCCTGGCGACGATCGTGCGCGCCACTGCGTCCACGTGGGCCTGCAGCTCCGGTGGGGTCACCAGCAGGATGCCGGCCAATGCCCGCCGCACCGTGCCCAGCGGCGCGATCATCACCAGTACGCAGACGAAGGCGAGGATGGCCGGGTCGATGTACGGCCCGATCCAGTCCCACGCAGTGCCACGCACCAGCGCGCCGCCCAGGAAGGCGACCAGATAACAGGCCGACATGCTGGCCGCGATCATCCAGTTCTTCGCGTCCAGCGCGATGAACTCCGACCCGATGCGGCGGTTGGCGCGCAGCACGAACACGCCCAGCGCTGCCTCGGCCAGCAGGGACAGCGCGGCGAAGATCATCGCCGGCCCCAGCGCGATGTGGCGGCCGCCGGACATCAGCGCGTCCACGGCATTGACCAGTGCATACAGCGCCGCACCGATCATCAGCGTGCCGCTCACGCCCAGCACGATCGGTTCCAGGTGCCAGAAGCCCATTGTGAAGCGCTGGTTGAGGCGCGACTGCAGCGCATCGGTATTGGTCGACAGCGCGATCAGGCGCGCGACCAGCAGCGACAGCCAGGTCATCACCACATCGATCAGCCCGTAGATGCCATCGAAGATGATGAGCGAGGAATTGGCCAGCAGGCCGAACACCACCGCAGTCAGCGCCAGCAGCAGTGCGCCGGCGATCGACAGGCGCAGCACCCCCTGTTCGGTGGTGGGGTCGAAGAAGTGGGGGCGATCGGTAGCCATGACCCGATTGTAGAGCGGAGCCATGCGCTGTCCGGTGCGCGGATTCGCCGCGGCGAGGGTCTGGTACGTACCGTCGGGTCCTGACCCGCGGGTGGATAGGGCGGGCGCTGCGGGCGAATCCGCCGATCGGCTGATCTCCGGTGCCATTCAGCAACCCGGTGTAAACTATTGATCTCACTGGCAATGCCAGTCTCCACGATCAACGCCCCGATGACGTCCGCCACCGCCCGTTACGCCGATTCCCTGCGCCTGTCCGTCGCCCCGATGATGGACTGGACGGACCGCCATTGCCGCGTGTTCCACCGCGTGCTGGCTCCCGGGGCGCGGCTGTACACGGAGATGGTGCACGCCAACGCGGTCATCCATGGTGACCGCGAGCGCCTGCTCGGCTTCGACCGCAGCGAACAGCCGCTGGCCCTGCAGCTGGGTGGCAGCGATCCGGCCCTGCTGGCGCAGGCCGCGCGCATCGCCGCGGACTGGGGCTACGACGAGGTCAACCTCAACTGCGGCTGCCCGTCCGATCGCGTGCAGGCGGGCCGCTTCGGCGCCTGCCTGATGCGCGAGCCGGCGCTGGTGGCCGAATGCGTGGCCGCGATGGTCCATGCGGTCGACATCCCGGTGACCGTGAAGTGCCGTCTGGGCGTGGATGAGGACAACGAGTACGAGGCGTTCGCCAGCTTCGTCGATCGCCAGGTCGCTGCCGGTGCAGCGATGGTGGTGGTGCACGCGCGCAATGCCTGGCTGAAGGGCCTGTCGCCCAAGGAGAACCGTGAGGTTCCGCCGCTGAAGTACGACTGGGCCTACCGCCTGAAGCAGGAGCGGCCCGCACTGCCGGTGGTGCTCAACGGTGGCCTGGCCAGCCTCGAAGCCGTGCAGGCCCAGGCCGGCCATGTCGATGGCGTGATGCTGGGCCGGGCCGCGTACCACGATCCCTATCTGCTGCATCAGCTGGAAGCGCTGCACACCGGTACGCCGCTGCGGTCGCGCGCGGACCTGCTGCGCGCGCTGCGCCCGTATGTCGAGGCCCGTCTGGGCGAGGGCATGGCCCTGAAGCACATCACCCGTCACCTGCTCGGCCTGTTCCATGGGCAGCCCGGTGGGCGCGCGTTCCGCCAGGTATTGAGCGAGGGTGCGCACCGTCCAGGCGCCGACTGGACATTGGTCGAACAGGCCCTTGCCGTCACCGAGCGCGACGCTGACCGTGCCGCTGCGTGACGTCCGTCACATTCCTGACTTGACAACGCCGGCCGATTCGTCCCGAATGTTCACTTAGATGAACAAACCTGCGGTTCGCCCGGAAAAGTTCAGATCGGATTCACTGCCCCAAACCAAGAATTTGCAAAGGAATTGTAAAGACCGGGTCCCGCACCCGGTTCCCGGATTTACGACTTTTGAACGAATCGCCGTGCTCGGCTAGGATCGCATCGATGTCTTCCGCTCCCCTCCATTGCCGCATTGCCCTGGCCACCTGCGTGGTGCTGGCGGCTGCGCCGCTGTCGTCGGCAATGGCACAGCAGCCCCCGCGTGCGGAACACGGCCGGGCGGAGATGATGGAGCGGAGCGAGCGGGGTGGCCGTGGCGACGAGCGCTCGCTGTCCGATGCCGTGCGCCGCGTGCAGCGCACCACCGGTGGCCACATCCTGGGCGCCGAACGGGTGCCGTTCGATGGTCGTGACATCAACCGGGTCAAGTACATGGACGACCGGGGCCGGGTCCGCTACATGGACGACCCCGCCCCGTCGCGTTCACAGCCGCGCACGCCGCGGTCGGATATGTCTTCACTACGCGGCGATAACCCCTGAACAGGGATAGTTGTCGCTATCAACCCGTACCCCACTGGCCTCCGGGCCACACCCAGGACACTAGGGAGAGTTCATGCGTATCCTTCTGGTCGAAGACGAAGCCCCGCTGCGTGAGACCCTGGCAGCCCGGCTCAAGCGCGAAGGCTTTGCCGTCGATGCTGCGCAGGACGGCGAGGAAGGCCTCTACATGGGGCGCGAAGTCCCGTTCGACGTCGGCATCATCGACCTCGGCCTGCCCAAGATGTCGGGCATGGAGCTGATCAAGGCGCTGCGTGACGAGGGCAAGAAGTTCCCGGTGCTGATCCTGACCGCGCGGTCGAGCTGGCAGGACAAGGTCGAGGGCCTGAAGCAGGGCGCCGACGATTACCTGGTCAAGCCGTTCCACGTCGAAGAGCTGCTGGCCCGCGTCAACGCGCTCCTGCGCCGCGCCGCCGGCTGGAGCAAGCCGACGCTGGAATGCGGCCCGGTCGCACTGGATCTTGCCGCGCAGACGGTCAGCGTTTCCGGCAGCAATGTCGACCTGACCAGCTACGAGTACAAGGTGCTGGAGTACCTGATGATGCATGCCGGTGAACTGGTCTCCAAGGCCGACCTCACCGAGCACATCTACCAGCAGGACTTCGACCGCGACTCGAACGTGCTGGAAGTGTTCATCGGCCGCCTGCGCAAGAAGCTGGACCCGGACGGCGAGCTGAAGCCGATCGAGACCGTGCGCGGCCGCGGCTACCGTTTCGCGATCCCGCGCAACGAGGGCTGAGCCGGCTCACCCTGGCGATTGCACGATGTCCGGCCGTCTGTGGTTCTTCCGACGCTGGCGGCCGCGCTCCCTGCAGGCGCGCCAGCTGTTCGCCGCGTCCGTGGGTCTGGTCGCGTTCCTGGCCCTGGCCGGTTACGCGCTCGACGCCGCCTTCGCCGATACGGCGAGGGCCAACCTGCGTGAGCGCCTGAAGAACTACGCCACCGCCTATGCGGCCGGCATCGACTTCACCCGCGATCGTTCGCTGTACATCCGCGAGCAGCCACCGGACCCGCGCTTCGACGTGCCCGGCAGCGGTCTCTACCTGCAGGTGGTGATGCCGGACGGCAAGGGCAATTCAATGTCGGCCGAAGGCCCGATGCTGCCCACCGTCGGCGGCGGTCTGCTTGCGCCACGCCAGGAGGTATTCGAAGGCCCGCTGCCGATGATCCAGATCGACGGCAGCCAGGGCTCGGTGTACCGCTACGGCCTGGGCCTGGTGTGGGACGCCGATGCCGATCCCGCCACCGAGTTCCCGTACACCATCTACGTGATGGAAGACTCGCGCGCGCTCGGTGCGCAGCTGCGGGTGTTCCGCAGCCGTGTCTGGTTCTACCTGGGTGGCATCGGCCTGATCCTGCTGCTGCTGCAGACCGTCATCCTGCAGTGGAGCCTGCGTCCGCTGCGTCGCGTGATCACCGAGCTGACCAAGGTGCAGCGCGGCGAGACCGAGCGCATGAGCGAGCGCCACCCGCGCGAGCTGGAACCGCTGACCGACAGCATCAATGCCTTCATCGAGAGTGAGCGCGAGAACCTCGAACGCCAGCGCAACACCCTGGCGGATCTTGCGCACAGCCTGAAAACGCCGATCGCGGTGCTGCGCACGCAGATGGACAGCGGTGCCGGTGATGGCGCGCTGCGCGAAGAGCTGGACGTGCAGCTGCAACGCATGAACAACCTGGTGTCCTATCAGCTGGCGCGCGCTGCGTCGTCGGGCCACAAGCTGTTCTCCGCACCGTTGCCGATCGAGTCCAACGCCGAAGAGATCGTGCGGGGCCTGGAAAAGGTCTATGCGGCCAAGGGCGTGCTGTGCGAGTTCGACATCGATCCGGCCGCGCGCTTCCATGGCGAGCCGGGTGACCTGCAGGAACTGCTGGGCAATCTGCTGGAAAACGCCTTCAAGTGGGCCAAGCGCCGTGTCCTGCTGACCGCGCAGCCCCTGCCGGCACCGAATGCACGCCGCGCCGGCCTGCTGCTGGCCGTGGACGATGACGGCCCGGGCATCGCGCCGGACGATATCGGCAAGGTGCTGCAGCGTGGCGTACGTGGCGACGAACGCGTGCAGGGCCACGGCATCGGCCTGTCGATCGTGCAGGACCTGATCAAGGATTACCGCGGCGAACTGGCGGTCGGCCGTTCCAGCGAACTGGAAGGCGCCCGCTTCGAAGTGCGTCTGCCGCCGGGCCCGTAGGGCGGGCCTGCTTCGATCCGCCGGTCGAGGCGAATGCGGGTAGCGCCGAGCCATGCCCGGCGAACCGATGACATGACTCAGCCGCCCCGCGCCGGCGGTTCACCGTAGAAGCGCCGCAGATGTGCGGCAACATCGGGCAGCGCTTCGGCCAGCACGTCCGGGGCGGAGAAGTGGTACTCGCTGGCGACCGCGAAGAACTCCTCCGGTGCTTCGGCGGCATACGGGTCGATCAGCGTCTCCTGGCCGGCATCCACCTGCGCGCAGAACGCATCGTAGGACTGCTGGAAGACAGCAGCCCACTCACGTTGCCAAGCACGCGGCAGCGGCGGTGTGCCGTCCATCGCGCCGTCAAGCGCATCGAGCTTGTGCACCATCTCGTGCACGGCCACGCAGTAGCCCTCGTGCGGTGCGGCCAGATCGGCCTGCACGTCGGCCCAGGACAGGATCAACGGCCCGCTGTCCCACGATTCGCCGATCAGCTCGTCGTCCCATTCGTGCAGCACGCCCGCCGCATCCATGTGGCTGCGATGCACGCGGAATGCGTCGGGGTACACGATCAGCTGCGACCAGCCCTGCAGCCCCACCTCGCCGAACTCGAGCAGTGGCAGGCAGCACAGGGCCGCCAGCAGCACGCCGTCGGCGGCCTGCAGCTGCAGGTTGCCGATCGGGGTGATGGTCTTCTCATGCAGGAAGCGCGCCGCCAGCGTGCGCAGCCGGGCGCGTCGTTCGTCGGAAAGCCCCTGCAGCCATGCCGCACGGCGGCAGGCCTCATCCCAGTATGCGTCTTCGATCGGCCGCGGTGCGGGCCGCAGCCACTGCAGCAACGACTTGATCAGCGGAACATTCCCGGCAGGTAGCTGTGCCACTTCGGCGCACGCAGCCGCTGCAGCATGTCCTCATCGCTGCCGCCACCGCCGGTGCTGGTGGCGCTGCTGGCCGCCGGGCGTGCCGGAGCAGGCTTGGCCGTGGTGGTCGACGCCGTCGGTGCGCGCTGCGAGGCGGCATCGCCGTTGGAGGACACACAGGCGCCGCGGCTGTCATCCAGTGCTGCTGTGGCCGACGCCGCGAAGGGCATCGTCAGCAGGATCAGGCAATGGGCATAACGGCGCATTGACGACATCCACGTTAAGGGAAGGTGAGTTCCCGATTCTAGCCCGAACCCGGCGCCGGATTGGAAGCTCGCTGCCGGCCCCGTCGCGGGCGTCGCTGGCGGCTTTCCCGCATAATTCCGTCCTGACTTCGTGGAAGCTGCCGTGGACGATCGCCAATTGCTGGCCAAACTCGCTGCCGGTCGCCTGTCCGGCGACGCCCTGGCTCGTGAGCTGGGCCAGACCCGGGCGGCAATTTGGAAGCGCATTCAAGGGCTTAGGGCCGCAGGTGTCGATATCGAGGGCCGTGCCGGCGAAGGCTATGGCCTGACCCGCCCGGTCGAGCTGCTGGACCCGGCGACCATCCGTGCCGCCCTGCCGGCCGATGCCCTGTCCCTGCTGCATGACCTGCAGGTGGCCTGGACGGTGGATTCCACCAATGCCGAATTGCTGCGGTGCAGCGCGCCCCAGCGCGGGGTCAGCGTCCTGCTGGCCGAACGCCAGACCGGAGGGCGGGGGCGGCGCGGCCGCACCTGGGCCTCGCCGCTGGCGGCCCACGTCTATCTGTCGGTGCTGCGCCTGTTCTCCGGGGGCCTTGGCCGG
Source organism: Stenotrophomonas sp. TWI169 (assembly GCF_039674705.1). Taxonomy (NCBI): domain Bacteria; kingdom Pseudomonadati; phylum Pseudomonadota; class Gammaproteobacteria; order Lysobacterales; family Lysobacteraceae; genus Stenotrophomonas; species Stenotrophomonas sp. TWI169. Next base: position 51,504 of record NZ_JBDJOB010000011.1, read on the forward strand.
CTGGCGGGGCTGAGCCTGGTTGCCGGCATTGCCGTGGCCGAAGCGCTGCACGATCTGGGTTTCACCCAGGCGCAGCTGAAGTGGCCGAATGATCTGATCGTCGATGGCCGTCGCAAGCTGGTCGGCCTGCTCGCCGAGGGCGGCGGCGAATACGCCGGTCCGGCCCGCGCGGTGATCGGCATCGGCATCAACACGCACATGCCGCCCTCGTTCGCCGAGCAGATCACCCAGCCCTGGGTGGATCTGGACACACTGGCCGGCGCGCCGGTCGACCGCAACATCGTTGTCGCCGCCGTGCTTGCACGGCTGCTGCCGGCGCTGGAGGAATTCGACCGCGAAGGGCTGGCCCCGTTCCTGCCGCGCTACGCCGCCTTCGACATGCTGGCCGGCCGCGAGGTACGCGTCGAGCTGGAGGGGCAGTGGCAGCACGGCACCGCACTGGGCCTGGCCGATGACGGCGCGCTGCGCGTGAGCATCGACGGCTGCGAGCGCCGCCTGCATGCCGGCGAAGTCACGGTGAGGGCGGCATGAGCGACTGGTTGTTCGATCTTGGCAATTCGCGCTTCAAGTTCGCGCCGTTGCAGGGGGATCGCGCGGGCGACGTACAGGCCTGGGCGCATGGCGCCGAAGGCATGGCCGGGCAGCCGCCGCACAGCCTGCCCAGCGGCGCGACGGCGTTCGTCGCCAGCGTGGCCGCACCTTCGCTGACCAGCGCCATGCTGGACCAGCTGCAGCGGCGGTTCGACCACGTGCATGTGGTGCGCACCAGCGCCGAATGCGCAGGCGTGCGCATCGCCTACGCGCGCCCGGAGAAGTTCGGCGTGGATCGCTTCCTTGCCCTGCTGGCCGCCGCCAAGGCGCAGCGCCCGGTGCTGGTGGTGGGCGTGGGCACGGCGCTGACCATCGACCTGCTCGATGCCCGTGGCCAGCATCACGGCGGCCGCATCGCCGCATCACCCACCACCATGCGCGAAGCACTGCATGCGCGCGCCGTGCAGCTGCCCGCCAGTGGCGGCGATTACAGCGAGTTTGCCAATGACACCGCCGACGCACTCGCCTCCGGTTGCGATGGTGCTGCGGTGGCGCTGGTCGAGCGCAGTGCGCAGCAGGCGCAGGCACTGCTGGGTGTGATGCCGTCGCTGCTGGTGCACGGTGGCGGCGCGCCCGCGCTGATGCCATTGCTGGACGGCGCCGACTACCACCCCTCGCTGGTGCTGGACGGCCTCGCCCGCTGGGCGGTGCACCAGCCTGCAGGCTAGTATCCGCGCATGCTCACCCGTGCCCTGATCGTCGTTCTGGCCATCCTCAATCTTGGCGTTGCCTGCTGGTGGCTGCTGCGCGATGCGCCGCAGAAGCCTGCGCCGCCACCGCGGCCCGCCGGCGTGGCGGAACTGCGCTGGGTGCCCGGCGGCACCGATGCGGCGGTGGCCGCGCAGGCATCGTCGGAGGCACCGGCGCCAGCACTGGTGGAGCGCGACCCCGCAGCGGCGACCGCCGTGGCGTCCACTCCTGCCCCTGCCGCGCCGGCCACGCCGCAAGCCGAGCCGGCCAAGGCGCCGGCTGCGGAAGCAACCTCCAGCCCGACGCCAGCGCCGGCGCCGGTCGCACCGCCGGTCGCGCAGGCGCCTGCCGCCAGCGAGCCGCCGCGCTGCATCGCGTTGGGTCCGTTCGCCGATCGTGCCGCCGCCAGCGCAGCGCAGGGCCGGGCCGGCACGCTGCTCAGCCAGGCGCGCCTGCGCGAGCAGCCGGCCGCCAGCGGCAGTGCCCGCTACCGCGTGCTGCTGCCGGCCGCCGCCAGCCGCGAAGAGGCGCAGGCCACGGTCAAGCGCATCGTCGCTGCGGGCCTGGGCGACTACTACATCATCAGCCAGGGTGAGGATGCCAACGCCGTGGCGCTGGGCCAGTACCGCAACCGCGAAGGCGCCGAGCGGCGTATCGCTGCGGTGCAGGCCGCCGGCTTCCAGCCGCGCCTGGTGGCCAGCGGTGATGCCGGCCAGTGGTGGCTGGACGGGCAGCTGGCCGGCACCGCACAGCCTGCGCAGGTGCAGCAGCGCAGCGGCGCCGCCCGGCAACAGTCGCTGGAATGCGCGCGACTGCGCTAGAATCCCCCCACCGCGGCGCTGCCGCCGGTGCGTCACCCATGCCGCTTTAGCTCAGTTGGTAGAGCAACTGTCTTGTAACTCGGACGCGGTTGTTGTGGTGACGAGCCAGAAGGCTAAGCGCGGCAAGGCTTTAGACTGGCCCGAGCGTAAACTGTGGGACAAGCCGGACACGGTTTGAGCAAGAGAAGTACGACATCGCCGCTTTAGCTCAGTCGGTAGAGCAACTGATTTGTAATCAGTAGGTCGTCCGTTCGATTCGGACAAGCGGCACCAATTTGGGAGGGGCAGCCCCACAGGCTGTCCCTTTTTTAACGTGTGTTGCTTACTAACTCGTGGCGTCGCGATATGGTTCCACTGTCTCTGAGCTTGAGACGACAGCAACATCTACTCTGCACAATGTATTAAGGCCGGAACAGAATGAATGAGAATTTGACATTGGACCTTCAAGCTGACGAGCGAGAGGCAGCGGCTGTTGCCGACCTTGTAAGTTACGACGACATTCACGTCTCCAAGTCAACTTTCCTAAACGGTCTCGCGAACCAGGTGCATCGCTGGTTCAGGCTAACGCCCAGCTTCGGACCGGAACTCGTTCAGGCGATGATGGAGCGTCTAGGAGTCCGTGACAATGAGACCGTCTTAGATCCTTTCGCTGGTGCCGGTACGACTCTCATTGAGGCCAAGCTTGAGGGTCGAGACGCTGTTGGCTTCGAAATCAATCCGCTGCTCCACTTCGTTAATGAAGCAAGTCTCGAATGGGGGGTGGCTCCTGAGCGTCTGCGCAATGAACTACCACGTCTCAGCGCTGCCGTAGCAGAAGCTGAAGGAGTGTCACTCGACGACCTCGAGGTAAACGGGCTCTCGATTCCGCCAATACATAATGCGACCCGTTGGTGGCGACCCGATGTGCTCGTTCAGCTCCTCTTCTTACGGCGCGCCATCTTCGCGACCGAAGACTCTCATTTAAGGCGCCTCCTCCTGCTTGCTCTTGCAGGAGTTCTCGTACCAGACCTCACCAATGTCACGCTCGGGCGGTTGCAGTTGCACTTTATTGACCGAAGCAACCATGACATTGATGTTTGGGCAATTTTCAGCAGCCATGTTGGCCGGATCGCTGACGATCTTGAGGAACTGCGCGCATCTGGAGCCCATTTGCGCGGAAGCGCCCGCTGTTATCACCAGAACAGCACTGACCTGTCCAACCTACAGTTGGATCGCCGCGTATCAGCGGTTATTACGTCACCGCCATACCCGAATCGGTATAGCTACGTATGGAATACGAGGCCTCACCTTTTTATGCTGGGGTTGATGAAAACCGCGAAGGAAGCGTCGGAGCTTGATAAGAGAACCATCGGCGGCACTTGGGGCACTGCGACCTCAGAGCTGTCCAAGGGGATCTTCACGCCGAGGAATTCTGCGGTTGCAGCCGTTGTGGGCCCCGTGGCTGAGGCAATAAGGGCGCAAGACAATCTAATGGCCAACTACGTGATGCACTACTTCAATCGCCTTTCTGCGCAAATTGAAGAGATGGAGCCAATCCTTACGAAGGACGCTCGCCTCGCGTATGTGGTTGGGAACTCATGGATAAAAGGCATCTACGTCGAAACTGACGTGATGCTAGGTGAAATTGTCGATCGCATGGGCCTTGGCTACCGCACGTTTGACGTACACAGATTCCGCCGACGCCACAGCGGCAAAAATCTCTTCGAGTCGATCGTCTACGCTAAGAAGTAATCTCGACCGCAGGTTGTTCACGAGCAACCTGCGCGAATGCGTGCGAAGTGAAGATGCTAGCCATGAGTTCGCGTACCTCTACGTGCACTCTGTCTCGCACCTCTGGTCGTTCGAGGATGCCCAGGAAATCCGCACCGAAGAGCTGAGTGGTGAAGTCAGAAGCTCCCTCGCCCTGAAGAAAGTGCCACCCAGCTCTAGTTAGCCGTGCGATCGCTTCGTCGCGCGGGCTGATTGCGGAGTAGATGAGGTAGAGAGGAAATAGGCCCTCGGCTTGCACGTACCCAGCCATATCCACATCTTTGCGCAGTCGGGCGCTGTCATTGGGATTGAAGTTGTACCGTATCTCAATCCCTACACCAGTCTCAGATCCGTCGGCGCCATATTTGGCCAGCACGGCGGACAAATGGGCCTTATCTTCGTCGGAAAGAAGCTCATATCGAAGGCCGATGTCAAGTTCAAGTCCGTTGAACTTTTCAGCGACATTTTCAGGCGCGACGTCAAAACGCGCAGACGCCACGAACCGGGGGATCTTGTCGTAAATCTCGCCTAGTCGCCGACCCACACTGATGCTCATGCGACCCATCAAGCGGACGAGTACATATTCAGGGCAGTCGAACGCAAACTTTGAATAGACCGGGTCGCCAGCAAGCTTCGAGAGCTCCTCATCGTAAGCTTCTTTTCCAAAGTCCTTTTCGATCTTGGTCCGCCATCCCGCGAGATGGTGGCGGATTGCGCCGAGGAACTTCTTTTCAGTGGGATCCAATCCGTCGTCATTCTGAGCATGTGCGTTCATGCAATGAGGCTAACCGCCCCTGCGGAATCACACAAGCCGATGAAAGCGATGTGCGTCGGTTGTCAAATCACCACAGGCCTTCGGTACTGAGTTTGTGGACCACGACGATTCCCAGATTGGCCCATGTCGCGTCCGGACGCGTCCGCCTTGGCACTGAGCCGCCTGTACCTGACCGGACCTCCTGGACTCACCGGGGCGACCGCACAAACGTTGGCATATTCGCGCGCCGGCTTGTTGCATCATGTGTCTTGTCGGCGCCACCAGCCGCCGACCCAGCCAGGCTTTCGGCGGCCCAAACAGCCGAGGCCCGCCCCGCCGACTGAGGGGAGTAACGGGTCCATCTCTGCGACGCACAGCAGGCAGTCCCGACGCGGCACGTCGCCGCGCCGGGAGCCTGCCCGGAGTCACAAGAGATGGAAACGAACCTGCTCGCGGAGCTGCACTCGCTGCCCGACGACGCCCTGCTCACCGCCGACGAGGCCGCGCAGTTCCTGCGCCTCAAGTACACGACGCTCGCCTGGTACAGGTGCCAGGGCGTCGGCCCGAAGTTCTCCCGCGTCGGCCCGAAGCTAATCCGCTACCGCGTGGGCGACCTGCGCGACTACGCGAGCGGGCAGGCGATGGGGGAAGGAGTGCAGCGCGCCGCCCAGGCCGCGCTCGCCGGCCGCCGCCGTGCCGCCAGCCTTCGCAAGAAGTCGGAGGGCTGACCGATGGCCGCACAAGAAAAAGCCCACGGCGTGCTAGACCGCGGGCGCAAGGTTACGACTGACCAGGAGACGGAGCCTGCCAGAGCTCACGGGATCAATGATGCCGAGCGGTGCCCCGCCGATATGCCATCATTCGACGACGCCGAGTTCCTCGTCCGTGCCGGCTACGAGCTGATCCCCCTGCGGGGCGGCAGTAAGGCGCGCACACGATCTCCCGGAGGCGGCATGCTCAGCACGGAATGCGGGCGATCACCTTGATCTCGAAGTCGAATCCGGCAAGCCAGTTGACGCCTACCGCCGTCCAGTTGGGATAGGGCTTCTCGGGAAACACCTCGCTCTTTACGGTCATGACGGTTCCGAACTGGTTCTGCGGGTCCGTATGGAAGGTGGTCACGTCGACGATGTCGTCAAGCCCGCAACCACCGGCCTTCAGGGTTGCCTCCAGGTTCGCGAAGGCCAGGCGGACCTGCGCCTCGAAGTCGGGCTCGGGTGTCCCGTCGCTGCGGCTGCCCACCTGGCCGGACACGAACAGCAGGTCACCCGACTGGATCGCAGCCGAATAGGTCTGCGAGGTGTACAGGTCCTGCCGGCCGGCCGGGAAAACGGCATTGCGCTTGCTCATGGGATTCTCCAGAAGGGGATCGATGAGCCCTAAGGTAGTCCTCGGCATTGGCTGGATAAACGCCTATAAAGCGCCATCACTATTTGCCGAATCAAAACAATTGGCGGTCGTGGCGCGGCTCATGCCGCATGCAATTGCAGCTCCACATACTCCGCCAGCCCCCGGCAGGCCAGCAGCAGGCCTTCGCGCGCGCCGTTGCCGATGTCGTCCTTTTCGGCGCCATCCACACGTACGCGCTCGGCGGCGTGGAATACCTCCAGCAGCGTGATCAGGCCGGCGGCGGCGCGGTCGGTACGCGCACGGGTCACGCCCTGGCCTGGGCTGGGCACGGAGCCCTTCCACGGTTGGCCATCGGCGGCATCGCCGCTGCGGATGCGCTGCAGGCAGCCCACCAGCGTGATCGGCTCAGGCAGATCAACGGCAGCGGAAAGCGCAGCTTCCAACGGCTCTGCCAGTTCGCGGGGCAGGTGCTCGGCGGCATCGCCCAGGGTGGCAAGCAGATAGGGGTAGCGGGGTGCGGTCATGGGACATCCTCATGCGGAACAGAGGCGCCACCCGCAAAGGGTGGCGGACGATGCGTGGTTCCAATACCGGAGTCGATGAACCGGCGGGCACAAGGCCCCCACGCACCGCCCGCCGTAGATCGGCAGACGGATTGCCAGCCGGCGCCACCCCGAGACAGGTGGCGCCGACTGACAAGCGTAAACAACATCGACTTCCGGGATTGGAGCCCGGGCCACCCGTTGTCGGTGGCGATTCATCATGCGCACGCGCAAACACCGCCCGCCAGTCATTCTTTCCAATGACTTCGTGCGATTCGAAAGAAAAAATGAATTATCGCTTTTGGCCTGTTTGGCGCGATGTAAAGGCAAAAGCGACATCCTGCGCGATGCCTTTGCAAGGGCGGAATTCCAGTGATCCCACGCGCGGCAATGGACGCGACATACGCGAAGTAGAGCTGGCTTAACCGGTGCGGCAGACGACGGCAGTCACGATGCTAACGGCAATGGCCGGCAAGTGCAGCGCCGATCCTGATGGTGCTGAAGGATCGGCACTGGCGTAGACGCCTCAGTGCTGCCATCCGCCCAGCCCGGGTGGCCCTGCATCCGCGCATGCGTCGTCATGGCCCATCGCTCACGTGCGGGCTGGCTACATCGCCCACGGGCGCCCAGCCGTGCCGATTCCGACACTGCGTTGCCGTGCGGTGTTCCGCCACCGCTGACCGCATCTGCCCTGCTGCACCGCCGCGAGTCGTGTCACACAGCTCTGGCTAGACTGTGCTTCTTTTTCCGTTGCAGGAGGCACCCATGGCCCATCCCATTTCCGTCTCGTTGATCGGCGTCCCCACCGATGTCGGTGCCGGCCATCGGGGCGCGCGGCTGGGGCCGGAAGCGCTGCGCGTGGCGGGCCTGCCGGAGGCGCTGGCGGCGCGCGGCGTGGACGTGCGCGACCTGGGCAACCTGGATGGCCCGCGCAACCCGTGGACCGCGCCGGTTGAAGGCTACCGCCATCTGGACGAGGTGGTGGCCTGGAACCATGCACTGATGGAGGCCAGCTATGCCGAGCTGCAGGCCGGGCGCATGCCGATCATGCTCGGGGGCGACCATTGCCTGGGCATCGGCTCGATCACCGCGGTGGCCCGCTGGTGCCGCGAGCAGGGCAAGACCCTGCGCGTGCTGTGGCTGGATGCACACTCGGACTTCAATACCAGTGATGTCACGCCGTCGGGCAACATCCACGGCATGCCGGTGGCCTGCCTGTGCGGGCTGGGGCCGGAGGCACTGACCCGTCTGGGCGGCAGTGCGCCGGCAATCACGCCCGCCCAGGTGCACCAGATCGGCATCCGCTCGGTGGACCCGGAAGAGAAGCGCCTGATCAAGACCCACAAGGTCGATGTCTACGACATGCGCTACATCGACGAGAACGGTATGAAGCGCACCGTGGAGGCCGCGCTGGCCGGAATCGATGACAGCACCCATCTGCATGTCAGCTTCGATGTCGACTTCCTCGACCCGAGCATTGCACCCGGCGTCGGCACCACGGTGCCGGGCGGGGTGAACTACCGCGAAGCGCAGCTGGTGATGGAAATGATCGCCGACAGCGGGCGCATGGGGTCGCTGGATATCGTCGAGCTCAATCCGCTGCTGGACAAGCAGAACGCCACCGCCGAACTGGCCGTGGACCTGGTGGAAAGCCTGTTCGGCAAATCCACGCTGATGCGCGATTGAGGGCATCCCTGAACGGATCGCCGATCCGTTCACGCCCGCTGCACGCCGCAGCCGCCAGATTGCACCTCACGCGGCGGCGGTGGCTTCGGCCCTGCCTGCCGAGCGACAGAACCCCATCCGCGTTGTAGCGGTGAAGCGGCGAACCCAAGGAGAAGCCCATGAAGCGCGTAGTTGCCCTGATGCTGTTGTCGATGTTCTCGGTGGCCATGCTGGCCGGCTGCAACACCGTTGCCGGTGCCGGCAAGGACGTGCAGAAGGCCGGTGAAAAGGTCGAGGATGCCGCCAAGGGCAACTAAGCCCGACGCGGTGTGGAACAGAAAAAGGCCGGGATCTTCCCGGCCTTTTTTTCGTGCGTGTGTATGGCCGCGTAGTCGCCATCGCGTGTGGCGATGGAGTGAACCATTCAAGCACGTGAGCATGTGTTTCATGAGCGGTTGACCGCCTTTCAACAGCGGATGCGGGAAGCTGCAGTCACGGTAAGAACGCCGTTGCAACCAAGGATTCCCAGCAATGAACAAAGACATCATTTCCGGCAAGTGGTCGCAGCTGAAGGGCAAGGCCCAGGCCAAGTGGGGCGATCTGACCAACGACGATTTCGATGTGGCCGAGGGCAATGCCGAATATCTGGCCGGCCGCCTGCAGGAACGGTATGGCTGGGCCAAGGATCGCGCCGAGAAGGAAGTCCGTGACTTCGAAGACAGCGTGCGCAAGGACTACCCGGACTACAAGTAAGCAGCCGGCGGTAAGCGGTTCCCCCACGTCGACGCCCGCACCCTCTGGTGCGGGCGTCGTGCTGTCAGGGACTCAACGTGTCGGCGGATCCGGCACGTAGCGGTTCGGAAACGCCTGCGGCTCGCGCGGCAGGCGCGAAGGCGGGTCGAGCACGATGCCGCGTGCGCGCAGCGCGCGTGCGCTGTCGTAACGCAGCTGCACGACCTGCGCCGGCGTGCGGCTGGCCCGTTCGAATGCGGTATCACGCACCGAGGAGCGTTCGCGCGCGCCGTGACCGGTGCCCAGCGACGGTGCCTGCGACCGCGCTGAGTAGCCGTCCATGCGGCTGGCGCTGGCGTCCGCAGCGGATTCCGCAGCGGCCGGTGCCGGGGCGCCACGGCGCAGCAGCGGCTCCGGTCGGAGCGGCCAGCGACGGGCCTCCTCGAACACCGCCGCGCCGATCACGCCGATGTAGTCCGCACGGCCGGTACGGCTGGCATAGCTGCCACTGGGGCTGCTGAAGACGAACTGCGCGACTTCATCCTGGCTCTTGCGCCAGCCGGTGATGTCGGCGCGCTGGCCGGGGTTGAGCACATAGCCGGTCTGCGACGGGTCGGCATCTTCGCCGGAGATGGCATTGATGCCATCCACCGAGAGCACCACCAGCACTCGCCGCGGGCTGTCGTTGTACAGGCGTACCGCATAGCGATGGCCGCGCTCGCCCGCCACCCAGCGCTGTCCATCGGCTGCATGGCTGCGCAGTTCGGTGCCGCGGTCGCGGTCGATCAGGGTCATCCGCACAGGGCCGTCCTGCGGCATCGGCGGTGGCGGCGGAACCGGGCGGAAGCCGGCCAGGGGCAGGATCAGCAGCAGGGGCAGCAGGCGTTTCATGTGGGAACTCCGGTGGGCTCGGGTGAATGAACGACCCGCAGGCCCTGACGGGGTTGGCCGTGGGCACGGTAAACTGGTTCCGTTCATCGAAGGTTTCCCCACGCAGTCATGACGACCCGAGTCCTTACCGGCATCACCCCCTCCGGCACCCCCCATCTGGGCAACTACGTTGGCGCCATCCGTCCGGCCATCGCGGCCAGCCGCACCCCGGGGATCGAGAGCTTCTTCTTCCTGGCCGACCTGCACAGCCTGATCAAGGCGCAGGATCCGCAGCGCACCCAGCGCGCGACCCTGGAGATCGCAGCCAGCTGGCTGGCCTGCGGCCTGGATCCGGAACACGTCTGGTTCTACCGCCAGAGCGACATCCGCGAAACCACCGAACTGATGTGGTTCCTGACCGCGATCGCCAGCAAGGGCATCCTCAATCGTGCCCATGCCTACAAGGCAGCGGTGGACAAGAACCGCGAGGAAGGCCTGGACGAGGATGCCGGCGTCAGCGCCGGGCTGTTCATGTACCCGGTGCTGATGGCTGCCGACATCCTGATCTTCAAGGCCAACCAGGTGCCGGTCGGTCGTGACCAGATCCAGCACATCGAGATGGCCCGCGACTTCGCCCAGCGCTTCAATCACGTCTACGGCAGGGAATACTTCCCGCTGCCGGAGGTGGTGATCGATGAGCAGGTGGCCACGCTGGCCGGCCTCGACGGCCGCAAGATGAGCAAGAGCTACCACAACACCATTCCGCTGTTCGCGCCGCGCGAGGAGCTGAAGAAGCTGGTGTTCTCGATCCTGACCGATTCGCGCGCACCGGGTGAGCCCAAGGACACCGAGGGCTCGGCGCTGTTCCAGATGTACCAGGCCTTCGCCACGCCGGAGCAGACCGCTGCTTTCGCCCGGGCATTCGCCGAGGGCATCAGCTGGGGCGATGCCAAGCAGCAGTTGTTCGAGCGCATCGACGGTGAGCTGTCACCGTTGCGCGAGCGTTACAACGCGCTGATGGCCGAGCCGGAAAAGATCGAGGCGCTGCTGAAGCGCCGTGGCCAGCAGCTGCGCGAGACGTTCGCGATGCCGCTGCTGGATGAGCTGCGGCACGCCGTGGGGTTGCGCGACCTGTCCACCGCCGGCGACATCGCCAGCGAGGATGCCGGCGCTGCCCGCGTGGCGCCGCCGCAGTTCAAGCAGTACCGCGAGAAGGATGGTCGCTTCTACTTCAAGCTGACCGCCGGCGACGGCACGCTGCTGATGCAGAGCATTGGTTTTGATTCGCCGCGCGATGCCGGCCAGCTGATCGCCGTGATCAAGCAGGCCGAGCAGGGTGATGCGCTGCAGAGCGAGCTGTTCAAGCTGGAGGCGGAGGTTGACGCGGTCCTGGCGGCACTGGCGGTGCTGCGCGAAGATGCCTGAGCGGAGGGTGCTGTAACGCCGGGCCCATGCCCGGCGGCGCTACCTGATGCACCCCGCCGGGCATGGCCCGGCGCTACCGATGGATGTGGAGCCGGGCATCGGGCCCGGCGCTATGAAAGGAGTCTGCGATGGCGTGGTTGTCGCTGCTGCTTTTCCTGCCCTGGTTCGTCGTGCTGGGCAGCCTGTACTGGCTGTTCCCGCGCCAGCCGCGCACAACGCGGCGGCGCCTGTTCGATGGCCTGGTGCTGTTGCTGGCCTTTGTTCTGAGCATCGTGGCGATGCTGTGGGGCCACCACCTGGGCCTGGTGCAGACCGACGCGGGGCCGATCTGGCCGCAGGTGCTGGCGGTGCTCTATGCCTACGGCGCTTTCCTGGCGGTGCTGGTGCTGGCACTGCTGCTGCGACCGCGATGGTTGTAGTCCCGGGGCAGAGCGCGTGCCTCCGACCAAAGCTGCATCGAACCGGTCCTGCCTGCACGCCTACCATGGACGCCTGATTCCGATTCCGCCAGGTGCGTGCCGATGATCGCCGACCCCAGCATCCACACCATCGATACCGGCTTCCAACGTCCCGACTTCGATGCCGCCTACCTGATCGTCGAGAACGGGCGGGGCGCCTTCGTGGACTGTGGCACCGGCCTGTCCGTGCCGGCGATGCTGCGGGCGCTGTCCGATGCCGGCCTTCAGCCCGACGCGGTGGACTGGCTTCTGCTGACCCATGTGCATCTGGACCATGCCGGCGGTGCGGGCCTGTTGATGCAGCAGCTGCCCAATGCCCGGGCCGTGCTGCATCCGCGCGGTGCGCCGCACATGATCGATCCGACCCGGCTGATCGCAGGCGCCACCGCGGTCTACGGCGCGGAGGAGATCGCACGCAGCTATGGCCGCATCGAGGCGATTCCCGAGCACCGCGTCGTGGTGGCCGAGGATGGCCATCGCCTCGATCTTGCCGGACGCGAACTGCTCCTGCTGCATACGCCCGGCCACGCACTGCATCACTACTGCGTATGGGATGCGCGCAGCCGCAGCTGGTTCACCGGCGATACCTTCGGTATCTCCTACCGCGAACTGGACAGCGCGCAGGGCGCCTTCATCTTTCCGACCTCTTCGCCCGTGCAGTTCGATCCCGAAGCGATGAAGGCGTCGATCCAGCGCATGCTCGACTACGATCCGCAGTCGATGTACCTCACCCACTATGGCCGCGTGGAGCAGGTGCAGCGGCTGGCCGGCGACCTGTTCGAGCAGATCGATGCGATGGCGGCGATCGGCCGCCAGTGCGACGAGCGGCCCGACCGCCATCGCTGCCTGCTGGCGGCGCTGCAGGCCCTGTACCTGGAGCGCGCGCAGCAGCATGGCTGTGTGCTGGATGACGCAGCGGTGGTGGCCGTGCTGGCCATGGACATCGAGCTCAACGCGCAGGGCCTGGCCTGCTGGCTGGATCGAGAGCGCCGCTGACGGAGCGGGACTGCGGCCGGCACTGCTGTCACGTTACACTCTGATGACTTCCCATCCTGCCGTGGTATTGCCGTGAACCCGATGCGCGTGTTGCTGCTGTCGTCCTGCCTGTTCGTGGGTGGCCTGGCCCAGGCGGCCAATGACCTTCCCGGCGGCGGTATCGACCCGCAGGCGCTGTCGCGCCACGTGCGTGTACTGGCGTCGGACGAATTCGAGGGCCGCGCTCCGGCCAGCGAAGGCGAAGAGCGCACCGTGCAGTACCTGATCGAGCAGTTCCGCAGCTATGGCCTGCAACCCGGCGGCGTGGACGGCAGCTGGGTGCAGCCGGTGCCGCTGGTGCGTGCGCAGCTGGAGGGGGCGGCCACGGCCAGCCTGGCGTTGAAGCAGGGCCGCCGCGCCCTGGTCAATGGCGTGGATGTGACCCTGCAGAGCCTGCAGCCGCGCGCCCGGGTGCAGATCAAGGATGCACCGCTGGTGTTCGTGGGCTATGGCATCGACGCACCGGAACGCCATTGGAACGACTACAAGGACATTGATCTGCACGGCAAGATTGCCGTGGTGCTGATCAATGATGCCGATTTCGAGGCCGACGCTCCCGGCGCGTTCGATGGCAAGGCAGTGACCTACTACGGCCGCTGGACCTACAAGTTCGAGGAGGCTGCGCGCCGCGGTGCCGAAGGTGTGCTGATCGTGCACGAGACCGCACCTGCGGCCTATGGCTGGGCGACGGTGAAGAGCTCGGGTACCTCGCCGTTGTTCGATATCGAGCGCAGCCAGGCCGAGGCAATGGCCCAGCACACACCGCTGCGCGGCTGGATGCAGCGCGAGCTGGCCGAGGCGATCTTCGCCGACGCCGGCCTCGATTTCGAGGCGGAGAAGCGCAAGGCGATGCGTGCCGACTTCCGTCCGGTGGCCCTGGACAACGCGCGGCTGAGCGTCGATTTCGCCCTCAAGCGCGAGCAGGTGGTGACCCGCAACGTCGTGGCCAAGCTGCCGGGCGGCGAGCACGGCGATGAAGCGGTGATCTTCTCGGCGCACTGGGACGCTTTCGGCATCGGCCAGCCCGATGCGAAGGGCGACCGCGTGCGCCGTGGCGCCATCGACAACGCCACCGGCGTGGCCACCGTGCTGGAACTGGGCCGGGTGTTCGCGGCCGGCCCGCAGCCGCAGCGCACGCTCTACTTCGTGGCGCTGACGGCTGAAGAAAAGGGATTGCTGGGGGCCAGCTACTACGCTGCGCATCCGCTGGCGCCGCTGGACAAGACCGCTGCCGTACTGAACATCGAGATGTTCAGCCCGGACGGGCCGACCCGTGACATCGCTTCGTGGGGCAAGGGCCGGGTATCGCTGGAAGGCGACCTGGAGCGGGTGGCCAAGGCACGCGGCCGCAGCTACAGCCCGGACCCCAACCTGGAGGCCGGTTTCTTCTACCGCGCCGACCATTTCGCCTTCGCCCGGCTGGGTGTACCGGCGATCACCATCGGCCCGGGCCTGGACAAGCTGGACGGAGGCGTGGAAGCAGGGCGCGCGCTGCGCGAGAAGTACTTCGCCGACTGCTATCACCAGGCCTGCGACGCGTGGACGCCGGGCTGGGATCCCAGCGGTCATGCCGCCGATACGCTGCTGGTCTACGACCTGGGCGCGGAGCTGGCCAACAGCCGGCGCTGGCCGACCTGGGAGAAGGACTCCGAGTTCCGCGCTGCCCGCGACAAGAGCGAGGCGGCACGCCGCTGACGGCTAGCGCCTGCGCAGCAGCGTCCAGGCACCCCATGCACTGGCGGCCAATGCCGCCAGGTAGCAGGTGATCATGGTGCCGAGGCTGACCGTGCGCAGGCTGCTGAAGCGGCCGAGCAGGTTCATCCGCAGCGAGCTGTGACCGCTGCCCAGGTCCACTGCCAGCTGCACTGCCAGCGCGGTGGCGAAAACCAGAAGGGCGATGCCGAAGCCGGTGCGTGGCCAGCGCGCCTGCGCGCCCGGGCGTCGCAGCAGCCAGGCCAGCGTGGTTGCCACCGCCAGCAGCAGGGCGGCCCACATCAGGGGCGTGGCGGGAGATGCGGCAGCCACCGGCATTGCACCGGTGGCTGCCATCAGCACGGCATCCTTACTTGCGGGTGCCGTCGAGCCAGTTCGGGCCCTTGTTGGTGAGGAAGAACACATAGACCACCAACGATACCGCGATGGTGGCAGTGACATAGATGGCGAACCAGTCCACGTGGCCGGTCTTCAGCGCGCCCTGGTACAGCAGCGGGGCCGTACCGCCGAACAGCGAGTTGGCCAGCGCGTAGCCCAGGCCCACGCCCAGTGCCCGAACGTGTGTCGGGAACAGTTCGGCCTTCACCACGGCGTTGATCGAGGTGTAGCCGGTGAGGATGACGAAGCCCAGCGCCAGGGTGAGGAAGGCGAGGGTGGCATCGTGCTGGTGCGGCAGCTGCGTGATCAGGTACCAGCTGTACAGCACGCCGCCCACGCCGAAGAACACCAGCAGGCTCTTGCGCCCGATGATGTCCGACAGCCAGCCGCCGACCGGCTGCAGCACCATCAGGAAGGCCAGCACGCCCAGGTTGATCAGGGTGCCGGTCATCGGGTCGTCGCCTGCGAAGGCGCTCTGGATCATCTTCGGGCCGTTCACCGAGTAGGTGTAGAAGGCAATGGTGCCGCCGGCGGTGATCAGGAAGCACAGCAGCAGCGGGCGCCACTGGTGCACGAACAGTTCGTACATCGAACCGGATTTCTTGGCCTTGCCTTCGCGCGCGGCCTCGATCGAGGATTCTTCCAGCGACTCATCCATGCCACGGCGCAGCCAGAACACCACGACCGCGGCGATGCCACCGATGCCGAAGGCGATGCGCCAGCCGAACTCGGAGATCTCCGGCTTGCCCCAGAAGTTCAGCATCAGGAACAGGGTCAGCTGGGCCAGCACATGGCCGCCGACCAGGGTGACGTAGTGGAAGGAGGACAGGAAGCCACGACGGCCCGGAATGGCGGCCTCGGACATGTAGGTGGCGCTCGCGCCGTACTCGCCACCGGTGGCGAAGCCCTGCAGCAGGCGCGCGAACAGCAGGATGATCGCCGCCCAGATGCCGATGCTGGCGGCAGTGGGGGTGATGGCGATGATGAAGGAGCAGAACGCCATCAGCGTGACCGATACGGTCAGGGCCAGGCGACGGCCATGGCGGTCGGCGAAGCGGCCGAAGAACCAGGCACCGATCGGGCGCATCAGGAAGGTCGCGGCGAAGATCGCCCAGACGTACATCGTGGAGTTCTTGTCTTCCGGCGAGAAGAACTGCGACTCGAAGTACACGGCGAACACCGAGTACACGTAGACGTCATACCACTCCACCAGGTTGCCGGCGGAGCCTTTGAGGGTATTGGAGATCGAGCGGCGCAATGCGGCGCCGTCGTTCGCGGGAACAGCAGGGTGGGGCGTGGTGCTCATCTGGGCGGGGATCCTCGATGCGATAGCGTCCGTGCGCGGAAAGACCGGTGTCAGGGCGCGAGGCGTGCCGACCAGACTCCTGGGAAATGCCTCCCACGTCAACGCCGGATAGCGGAGCAGACGGGACCCAATAGGATGCCAAGAGGTAGGGCCGATCGACCATAACCCAAACGTCCTATGACCACGGCCTTGACCCCAGGTCCCATTCTTACCGAACCGGGGCAGCCGGAGAAGAAATTGTTTCAGCAGGCGCAACAATCGCCTTCTGAAATGATCTTTCAGCGCAGAAGCGTAGAGTCAGCGCGCTGACCGCCAGCCAACCCAGAGACAGCAGGAGCTCCCACGTGGGTACGTCGACGTAGAGCATGCGCACCGGCATGGCTGCCATTGACGTGAAAGGGATGTGCGATAGCAGCTGCATGAAGCCGCCTTCCGGGGCGCGCATTCCGCCAAGGCCGATGATGATCATCGTCAGGGGAAAGGCCGCCAGACTGTTCCGAAAAGCTGAATGAGGACTTCGGATGACTGCAGCACAGGCCGCGAAGAACCAGTTCCATAGCGTCAGGCCCAGCAGGCAGAACGCGAACAGGCTAGCCAGGAACGCAGCAAAACCGGCTGTCGGCAGGATCTGATCCCCAAGCGATCCCTGAAACAGAATCCAGCCGACGAGTGAGTAAGTGCCATATACAGCAATGGTTTTCAGGCCATGAAGAATTGAGGACGTCACCTTGCAGTCAAGCCAGAAGCATGCAGGGACTGCACTTAGAATCATCTCTGTAGCATGGCCGAAGCGCTCGCCGAGGAGTCCGTTGAAGAGCATGCCCAGGCATCCCAGAATGGAGAGTGTTGTCAGCACCACGAGCGCAATCGAAAGCGCAGCCAAGGGCCCCTGCTGTCGAAGAGGGTGGCCGTCGAAACCCACTACCCGAATAGGCGGCCTGCTATCGATGGCCTGCAGCTCAATCGCCGTGACCCCGAGTGACGCCAGTTCATGCCGGCGCTGAAGCACGCCAAGCGTGATGCTGAGCTCGTCGAGCCAGCTGGGAGGCCGCGCGACGTGCAACGTATATCCGCTCTCATCCTTGTTCAGAACCGGGTGACGATGGGCGATACCCTGCGGCATCTGATCAGCAAATGCGAAGCGCCCCTCGCGCAGGCCAGCCAACGAGGTACCCTCTGCAAGCAGCGTTACCGTGGATGATGCTTCTCTCGTGACTATTGAATCACTCACCAGCTTCAATAGCGCAATCACCACGAGGAGAAGAAGCCCTACGAGCTCGCCGCGCACGTCAAGGTGTCGTCGGAACTCAAACAGAGTGACCGCTGCGAAGCGCCGCATACTCATTTGCCCGCCTTCGCGCATTGAGGCAAAGCTGAGGCTGCGAAGAACTGGCGATGAAGCTGACCACCTGACGGGCCACTCTGCACCGCTTTCAAATGCTGATTCTCAAGAATGAACACACGCGTCGCGATGCGTTCGAGGAGATCGAGGTGATGAGCGGACAGCACGACGCCCGTGCCCTCTGACGCAGCCTGTACTATCAGATTCGCAACGGCAATCTGGTTGGCAGGATCCAGACCTGAGAAAGGCTCATCCAGAATCAGAATTCGCGGCTCGTGCAACATGCAGGCTGCTAACTGAAGCTTCTGCAGATTTCCCTTGGAAAGGCTGGAGACCCGATGCGGGGCCCGATCAAGCAGTCCGACTCTGTCCAACCACAGCCGGCACGCATGCGTTGCACCGGCACTGTCCAATCCCCTGAGTCGAGCCCAGAATCTGATGGTTCTGTCCACGGTTACTTCGCTGAAGAGGCTTCTGGACTCTGGGAGATAACCGATGTCGGAGTGTGAGAGTGGACGGGATGCCGAGTTCGCAGTGAACAGGACCTCTCCGGAGTCGGGAGGTATCAAGTTACAGAGTATCCGGAACAGTGTCGTCTTTCCCGCGCCGTTCACACCGATGATGCCAACAACATCGCCAGGGGAGACCTGCAAGTCCACATTGCTCAGTATCGTCCTTTGGCCGTAGCTCATGCATATCCGGTTAGCCGTCAACATGGAGGGCTCCTTCTTCAATTCTTGAAGCAATCTGTCGTGCTCTTCCCCGCATGAAGCTGCTCGAGCACCTTCTTACGAGGCCAGTCAGATTCAAGGCGTCTTGCGCCGATTGGCTGTGGGCAATCAGAGCCTCCAGGGCCGCCATTCGCACTCGCTCCATCGGATGACTTCTGAAAATGTCCATGAGAATTTCTGGAGCTTGTCCATCTGAAGATCCAGCGGCAATCATGAACATGGTCGAGGCACTGGACCTGTTGATGACGCTGGAGATCGTTGTCGCTTCAGGTGAGAACTCATACTGATTCATTGTTACGCTGCGTAGCGAGTGCTCCATGATGTTGACGCTTATGGAGAAGCGCTCCGGAGGAATCTGTCTGTGGACATCGGTAAACGCCCGGTACAGGAGAATCTCTCCTTCGGCGAGGCTGCTGGATTCAGTGTGGACAAGATCGACCTTCTCTCCCGGGATGCCTGTGACACTTGAGTAGTCGTACTCGAAGTAATCACTTCCGTAACCTGGGCCCTGATAGCCAACAGTCAGAAAATTGAAATTGTGGTCATGTGGCACGCCATAGAAGAACGCCCCGTCGCCGCTGGCTGAAAGAATGTCGTCCTGCGACCCAGGCCAGAAGCAGGCGCGAATGAAGTAATTCTGGCCTGCCCGCTGTGGCGGATGCAGCATGAAGACCTGTGGCGTATAGTCATTTCCGGCCTGGATGTTGCGATTGTCCTTTAGTTCTTCGCAGATCAAGTCGGACAGGAAGGTGCGATTGTTGCTCAGACGCTTGAGCATCGGCGCGACGTCGAGCATAGACGCATGGTCGCGCGGATCGAAGGGCTCCTGTTGCAGATGCTCGACCAGATCGCTGAGATTGATGGCGGTTGAATTCGTGTCATTTACGCGAATCGGCATGTTTGGATTCATCCTTCGGCAAGGCATTCCGCGGCGAGACAGCGGATCTCAGCGTCTTCGTCCTGCTCTTTCATTTCTGTCAGGCGTTTAAGGGCAGCGTCCGCATCCACGGAGGAAAGCGCACGGAGAGCAGACCAGCGAACAAAGCTGGCGGAATGGTGTGAGATTTTGATCAGCGCTTCGACATTCCCTGTTCCAGGAATGCTGGCAAGGGCTGTGGTCAGGACTTGGAGGCGGGAGTCTTCGACATTGGCAGCGCTGAGGCCGACAAGCGAGCCCGATTTCAGCGAAAAGTGCTGCGTTGCGTCGGTTCTCGGAAGGTTCGAAAGGCACACGATCATCGTCAGCGCGTGCGGCTGCGGTAGCAAGTGCATGCCTCGTCTTCCACCCTTGAGAAAAATATGTTCGCTGGAACTTGCCGATCGGAAGATGGGCTCGCTCAGAGTGGGAGATGTGCCGCTTTCGGTTTCAACATCGAATACCCGATACTGGCATTCTTTGGCTTTGACAAACAGGATCAGTGAATCCGCACCGTTTACTGTGATGCCTGTTTCCAGCCCAGTTGCCGGCCTTGGCTCTGAATGGAGGACCTGCATGTAATGAACCTGGACTGCATCGTCCTTGTAGAGAACCATCCCATGCAGCGGGGTCTTGGTGAAGAATTTTCCAGGGCTCACGTAGAGAGCACATTCTGCGTGGAGTCTACATTCGTCCAGAAGGTAGGTCTGCAATATGTCCGGACTGAACTGCTCACAGATGGAAAGCATGTTCCGCTCATTCACGGCTGCATCACCGCGGTCTTGGAGTCGAGACGAATAAGTTCGTACACGGGCCAGGATGCCGGACTCTTCCAACACGGTGTTGAGAGGCGTACGGCTGGCATGCAGAGAGATCAGTCGGTGCAGTTCTGTGGGACTGTCGGCAAGTTCCAGCATCAGGTCGGCGCGTTCCATCCATTCTTCCTTGTTGTGGGCCAGTGGTCCCTGGCCCACGTGGTTATTCACCTCGGGTGAATGCCTCGGTTGACGAGAATTCCAACGACAATGCCAACCCCGGCGCATGCAGGGCCTGTCGTTTCGATGAGGGCGCAAGAACCATACATCCCGACGGTTCTGGTCTGATTCGGCAGAGATTTGAGTTTCATCAGCTAGGTCTCACACAGGAAGAACAGCAATCACAACCGCAACCGCAATCGTGATGGGCTCCAACGGGGAACAGAGGTGGGGTACTCCAGCCAAGGCGACGGGTTGCGTCAGGGGCGGTGGTTTCAACATCCAGCTTCTCCAGAATTGGGTTCGGTCTGCCCGCAACGTTGCGGGCAGGGCAGTTTGTGCGCCACCGAGGCGTGACATTTACCGACGTGCGTCTCACATTGATCAGCTCTGTCCGCAGACGTCAGAGAACGTCGAATCAGGGCTGCCATAGAGCGCCTGTTGCTCAGATTCCGCCAACGACACGGTGAGGGGATACCCGCCCGCTCTGTAGGTGAAAATCAGCTTGTCGAAATCCGGGGTGATTTCCGTCAGGGGAACGTCCTAGAATCCGCCTTCCCCCGGTCCCTTGGTGCGTCATGTCGGCTCCCCCTGTTCCGTCTGCGGCTGCCCCCCGGGGCGGCCTTGTCGTGTTGGCGCTGCTGCTGGTCTACGTGGTCTGGGGCTCGACCTATCTCGGTATCGCCAAGGCCCTGCACGGCGGTGCGCTGCCGCTGACGATGGTTTCTGGCAGCCGCTTCATCATCGCCGGGGGCCTGATGTACCTGGCGCTGCGCCTGTTCTGGAAAATGCCGAAGCCGACGTTGCGGCAGTGGCGCAACCTGGTGCTCATGGGGGTGACCATGCTGGTGCTGGGCAACGGCATGGTGGTGCTGGCCGAACGCGATGTGTCGTCCGGCCTGGCGGCCACGGCGGTGGCATCGGTGCCCCTGTGGATGGCGCTGTTCTCGGCGCTGCGCGGCCAGCACGCCAGCCGTGGCGAATGGCTGGGCATCGCCATCGGCTTCCTCGGCGTTGTCTGGCTGAATGCGGGCAGCAGCCTGACGGCGACGCCCACCGGGCTGGTGCTGCTGCTGATCGCACCGATCGGCTGGGCCTTCGGCTCGGTGTGGGCGCGCGGCCTGGACCTGCCTGGCCCGTTCATGACGGCCGCCGGGCAGATGATCTGCGGCGGCGTGCTGCTGGTGCTGATCGGGCTGGCGGTGGGTGAGCGGCCCACCACGCTGCCCGATACCGGTGGCCTGCTGGCCATGGCCTATCTGTGCGTGTTCGGCTCGATCGTCGCGTTCACGGCCTACGTGTGGCTGCTGCAGAACGTACGCCCGGCGCTGGCCGGCAGCTACGCCTACGTCAACCCGGTGATCGCGGTGCTGCTGGGCGCAGCTCTCAACAGCGAACGCTTCGGCTGGCGCGACGTGCTGGCGATGGTGGTGATTCTGCTGGGCGTGGTGGTACTGACAATGGCAAGGACGCGCAAGCGATGAGCATCGACGAGACAGAACAACGCCGGGGCCTGCTGGTCACCGCATCCACCTTCGTGCTGTGGGGGCTGGTGCCGGTGTACTGGCACCTGCTCAATGAAGTGCCGTCGTTCCAGATCATCGCCCATCGCATCATCTGGAGCACGGTGCTGGTGGTGGCCTGGCTGCTGCTCAGTGCGAAACTGGGCTGGTGGCGCAAGATCGCCGCCCAGCCGCGCGCGCTGCCGATCCTGGCGGTGTCGAGCCTGACCATCGCGTTCAATTGGGGCCTGTACATCTGGGCCGTCAATGCCGGCCACGTGATCGAGACCAGCCTGGGCTACTTCATCAACCCGCTGGTGAACGTGCTGCTGGGGGTGCTGGTGCTGAAGGAACGCCTGCGCCGGCTGCAGTGGGTGGCGGTGGGCATGGCGGCGGTGGGCGTGGCCTGGCTGACTCTCGACGCTGGCACGCCGCCGTGGATCGCGCTGGGCCTGGCCTGTTCGTTCGGCCTGTACGGCCTGCTGCGCAAGCTGGTCTCGGTCGATCCCGTAGCCGGGCTGGGCGTGGAAAGCCTGTATCTGTTCCTGCCTGCGCTGGCGTTCGCGGTCTGGGCCGAGAATGGCCACGGTGGCGGATTCTTCAGCGGCTGGGGCCTGCGCAACGATCTGCTGCTGATCTTTGGCGGCGTGGTCACCGCCGTGCCGCTGATCGGTTTCGCCTACGGTGTGAAGCGCATCGCGCTGTCGCTGGTGGGCATCCTGCAGTACATCGCACCGAGCCTGCAGCTGCTGCTCGGCGTGTTCTTCTTCCACGAATCGTTCGACATGGCCAAGGCCGTCGGTTTCGCAGCGATCTGGGCCGGGCTGCTGCTGTTCATCGGTGACAACCTGCGCACGATGCGGGCGGCAAAGCGCTGAGCCGGAAAGCAACGCGGGACGGAGCACCGGCCCCGTCCCGCGTCCGCGCCGCCTCCGCTGGCGGCGCACGCATCAGGTTTCGCGCAGTGCCGTGGTGATCGGCAGGCGGGCGGCGCGCAGCGCCGGGAACAGGCCACCGACCAGACCGATGCCCAGCGCCCACTTCAGTCCCGTCCACAGCAGTTCCGGCGATACGTGGAACTTGAACACCACCGCGCTGAAGTTGCTGCCGATGGTGGACACGCTGTAGCCGTTGAACAGCAGCCACGCCACCGTGCAGCCCAGCAGGCCGCCGAGCAGGGCCAGCAGCATCGTTTCCAGCATCACCGCGGTCACCACCGGCAGTCCGCGGAAACCAATCGCGCGCATGGTGGCGATTTCGCGCGCACGCGTGGCCACGGCGGCATACATGGTGTTGAGCGCGCCGAACACCGCGCCCACCGCCATGATCGTACCGATCACCTTGCCGAGGATGTCGATCAGCTTGGTCAGGCCGCCGCCCTGCTTGCTGTAGTACGCACGGGTGGTTTCCACGTCCAGCTTCAGGCGCGGATCGGCGGCGACGGCGGCCTTGAACTGATCGAAGCCCGGCTTGCCCTCGGTACGCACGCTGATCGACTGCCAGGCACTGCGCTGGTACGTGGTGGCCAGGGTATCGGCGTCGGTCCACAGTTCGGAGTCATGCGCATCACCGGTGGCGAACACACCGACCACCGTCCAGGTCTGGTTGCCCAGGGTGAGCGTCCTGCCGACCTCCATGTCGCGGAACTGGCCCTTGGCGCCCTGGCCGACCACGATCTCGCGCAGGCCGGTGGCGAACTTGCGGCCTTCGATGATCTTGACCTTGTCATGCACCGCCCACGCCTGCGGCCCGACGCCACGGAACTGCGCGTTGACGTCGGTACCGTCGGACCTGGAGACCAGGTTGACCACCTGCGAGAGTTCAGGCGACAGCAGCGGCCGTCCCTGCGCATCGCGGCTGATGCCGGGCAGGGTGGACAGGGTCGGTACCTGCTCGCGGGTGATGACCGAATTGGTTTCCGCCTGCGAACCACCGCGCAGCACGATGGCGGTGGTGTCATCGCCGGTGTTGCTGAGCGTGGCCTGGAAGCCTTCGCCCATCGCCAGCATCGCCACCAACACCCCGACCACGCCGGCGATGCCCACCACGATCACCGAGGACGCCCCCCAGCGCTGCGGCAGGCTGGCGATGCCGATGCGGGTGGCGGCCAGGGCCAGCCGCCCGCTGCGGGTCAGCGCCAGCCACAGCCCGACCAGCATCGCCACGGCAAGCACGCCCACCCACGGCAGGCCGATCCATACCGCCAGGCCGATTGCCAGCGCCAGCACGGTCACCGTGTTGCCGAACCACTTCTTGAGCTTGTTCTTGAACATGTCGGTGTCCTCCTCAGCGGCCGGCCAGTGCGTCGACGATCTTCAGGCGCTTGGCGCGCAGCGCCGGCAGCAGGCCGACGACCGCGCCGATCACCACGATCAGGCCCAAGCCCATCAGCCAGGTCGGGGTGGGGATGTGCGGCGGCAGCAGGCCCATGCTCTTCGGTCCGATGGCGGGCAGGATCAGTGCCGCCAGGCCCATGCCGATCAGGCCACCGAGACCGATCAGCAGCACCGATTCGATCATCACCAGTATCAGCACCGTGCTGTCCTTGAAGCCCAGTGTCTTCAGCGTGGCCAGCTCCGGCACGCGCTCGCGTACGGCCTGCGCCATGGTGTTGCCGGTCAGCAGCAGCAGGGTGAAGAACACCGCGCCCATGATCGAGGTGACGATCATGCCGATGTCGGCAAACTGCTTGACGAAGGCCTGCTGGAACGCCGATTCGGTCTGGGTCTTGGTTTCGTGGTCGGAGTTGGCGGAAATCGCATCGATGGCCTGTGCCACCCGCGAAGAATGGTCGGGGTTGTCGAGCGTCACCGTGTACCAGCTGACCTGGTTCTTGATGTAGTCGTTGGACTCATCGAAGTATTTCCAGTTCATCATCAGCTGGCGCTCTTCGTTGGAGGCCTGCGCCGGATCCTTGGAACGGAAGATGCCCTTCAGTTCCAGCGGCCAGTCGTTGCTGCCGCCGCGCGGGAAGATCGTCGCCTGCAGCGGGATGGTGTCGCCGACTTTCCAGCCGAACTGCTTGGCCAGGGTCTCGCCGACGATCGCACCGGTGCGGGTGTTCTTCCAGTCTTCCAGCTGCGCCGGGTCGATCTGCAGCTCGCGGTAGACGTCGAAGTAGTTGGGCGATACCGAGAAGTTCGGGAAGAAGTTCTTCGGATCCTGGTAGATGCCGCCGAACCACATGCCATAGGCCACGTCGCGCACGCCCGCCACCTGGCGGATCTGCGTTTCCAGGCGGATCGGCAGCGACTGGGTGATCGACAGGCGCGAGGCCACCACCAGGCGGTTGGCCCCTTCCACACTGCCACCGGAGGTGAATGCCACGCGCACCGAGTCGAGCATGCCGAACAGCAGGAACGCGGCCACCACCGACAGCAGGGTCAGCAGGGTCCGGGTGCGGCTGCGGAACAGCTGCGCCCAGACCAGAGAGAAGTATTTCATCGCTGTGGCCTCCGTCAGTGGGCCAGCGGCGCGTCGGCCAGCTCGCCCTTGTCCAGGTGCACCGTGTGCGTGGCGTACTCGGCGGCCTTCGGGTCATGGGTGACCATGATGATGGTCTTGCCGTGTTCGCGGTTGAGCTGCTGCAGCAGGCCCAGGATCTCCTCGGCGGACTGGCGGTCGAGATCGCCGGTGGGTTCGTCGCAGATCAGGAAGGTCGGGTCGGAGACGATCGCACGGGCGATCGCCACGCGCTGCTGCTGGCCGCCGGACAGCTCGTTGGGACGATGGTTGCGGCGGTCGGCCAGGCCGACCAGGGTCAGCGCGATCTCGGCGTTGCGGCGGCGCTGCGCGGCATTGAGATGGGTCAGCAGCAGCGGCAGTTCCACGTTCTTCTGCGCGGTCAGCATCGGCATCAGGTTGTAGAACTGGAACACGAAGCCAACGTGGTGGCTGCGCCAGGTCGACAGCTGGCCACCGCTCATCTGATCGATGCGCTCGCCTTCGATGCTGATCTCGCCGCCGCTGGGATTGTCCAGGCCACCGATCAGATTGAGCAGGGTGGTCTTGCCTGAACCGGACGGCCCCATCAACGCGACGAAGTCGCCGCGGGCGATGTCCAGGTCGATGCCGTGCAGCACCTGCACCTTCTCGGGGCCGCGCTGGTAGGTCTTGGTGATGTTGCGCAGTGAAACCAGGGTCGACATGGGTGGTTCTCCACGTAGGCGGGAAACGGGGACGCACCCCGGCCGCCGGCCGGGCATGCGTGGAACGGTGTTGTCGTCGAACGGTGCCGCTGGCGGCGCCCCGGAAGGCGCCCTGCCGCTACTGCGCTTGTTTCTGCTGGACCCGGGTGCCATCGCGCAGGGTGTCCGGCGGGTTGACCACCACCAGCTCGCCGGCATTCACACCCTTGAGCAGCTGGCGATCCTTGCCCATGGCCTGGCCAGCCTGGACCGTGCGCTGCTGCACGCGGTTCTCGTCGCCGAGCACGAAAGCCACCGATGCACCCTCGCGCTCGACCACCGCGCCTGCCGGCACACGCACGCCCTGCGGCTTGGCTTCAGCCTGCGGCGCCGCCTGTTCCAGGAAGCTGACCCGCACGCCCATCTCCGGCACGATGCGCGGGTCCTTCAGCTTCAGGGCCACACGCACCTTCACCGTCGCCTTGCCCCGGTCGGCGGTGGGGATGATGGCAATCACCTCGGCCGGAATCTTCCATTCCGGATAGGCATTGAGGATGGCTTCCACCGGCATCTTCGGTTGCACGCGGCCGATGAAGGCTTCGCCGACCTCGACCTCGATCTCCAGCGAATCCATGTCGACGATGGTGCCGATGCCTGTGCGGGTGAAGCCACCACCGGCCGACAGCGGCGAGACGATCTCGCCCGGCTGTGCCGCCTTGGCCGTGACCACGCCGGAGAACGGCGCACGCACGATGTTGTTGTCCACCCCAAGGTCGGCGATCGCCAGCTGGTCGTTGGCCACCTTCACGTTGCGCTGTGCGGTTTCCAGCTGCGCGCGCAGGCTGTCGCGCTGGGCCACGGCCTGGTCGTACTGCGAGCGCGAGACCAGCTGCTGCCCGACCAGCGCCTGCAGCCGGCTGGCCTCTGCCGCCGCCTGCCTCTGCTGTGCCTCCAGTCCGGCCACCTGGCTGCGTGCGGCCTGCAGCTGCGAGGCATACAGACTGCGCTGCGCGTCGGCATCGATCGGGTCGAGGGTGGCCATGATCTGTCCCGCCTCCACGCGCATGCCTTCCTCGATCATCACCTCGCGCACCTTGCCGGTGATCTTGGCCGACACCGTAGCCATGCGCCGGGCGACGACATAACCACTGGCATCGAGGACCGAGCTGCTGGCGCTGCCCTGCTGGATGGCGACCGCCGGTGCGGTTTCCACCTGCACGGCCGGAGTGCGGCCGAACAACGCGAAGGCGCCTGCGGCCAGGAGCAGCACCACCGCGATCACGGCGATCCACAGCCAGCGGCGACCGCTGCCACCACCACCAGAGGCAGGCGGCGGTGACTTGCGTTCGATACGGAGTTCCTTCAACAGCTCGGCAGAAGCGTTCATTCGTTCCATCACAGGCGTTCGGGCGGGTGTGACCGGAAGGGCGGACAGCGGCGGTTCCGGCAGTGGAGCGTGCGGCACAGCATGACGGCAGGCACGGGGATGGCGGCAGTGACAGCTGTCATCCGATGACCTTGACGGTGGCAACTGCGAAACGTGACCAAGGGGGCGCAGGATGGCAACGTCCCCGCTACCGGTACCGCCCATGGCTCCGATCGCCCCGTCGCTGGCTGGCCTGCAGCAGGTGCAGGTGCGCCGTAACGGCGCCGGCAAGAGTACCGCGATCAGCGGGCTGTTGCGCCTGCGCAGGCCTGGCGGAGGGCAGCGCACGCGGCCGGCAGGGCCGTGCTGGCGCGCCCGCGCCTGCGCAGGATCGGCTGAACTGGCATGATCGGCAGCGATCGTTCCCGCCTGGACCCTCCCGTGTCATCGAGCTGGCTGGCCTCCCTGCTGCGCCCTGCGCCGGACTCGGCGGTCGCCGACACGCTGCGGCGTGGCAAGTCGCCCTGGAGCGAGGCAATCCATCTGCTGTGGTCGGTGTGGATCTTCCTGACCCCGCTGCTCGGCCATGGGTTCACCCTGCGCTGGCTGCTGCTGACCCTGGCCAGCTACCCGCTGTTCCTGCTGCTGTACGCCAAGGTGCTGGTATCGCCCCGCCACCACGCAAGCCGTTATGCGCTGGGTCTGATTGCAATGGCCCTGGTCCTGCTGCCCTGGTATCCGTCCGGGCTGACCTACTTCGTGTTCGGCTGCGTACTGATGCGGGTCAGCGGGCGCGGTGGCTGGTGGCGGTACCTGCTGCAGTTGACCGGCCTGAACATCGTGTTCTGCGTGGTCGCGCTCGCGTTCGAGTATCCCTGGCAGAGCCTGGTGTGGATTCCGGCGGTGTCGTACATCGTCGGCCTGGTCGTCAATGTCGAGGCGCTCAACCAGGAGAAGGAGGCGGCCCTGCAGCTGTCGCAGGAGGAAGTACGTCGCCTGGCGGCGACCGCTGAGCGTGAGCGGATCGGTCGCGACCTGCACGACCTGCTGGGCCACACCCTGTCGCTGATCACGCTGAAACTGGAGCTGGCACGCAAACTGCACGATCGCGGCGACGCGCGCGCGCGGCAGGAGATTGGCGAGGCCGAGGCCATCGCCCGCGAAGCGCTGGCGCAGGTGCGCAGTGCGGTCACCGGCATCCGGGCCAGCGACCTGGCCGGGGAGCTGGCCTCGGCGCGGCTGCTGCTGGAGTGCCAGCAGGTGCATCTGCAGTACGCGCCGCCGCCGCCGATGCCGGTGGAGGTGGAGCGTGGCCTGGCGCTGGTCCTGCGGGAGGCCGCGACGAATATTGCCCGCCATGCACAGGCGACACAGGCGCGGGTGGACTTCATGAAGGAAGGAAAAGTACTGGTGATGCAGATCCGCGATGATGGCCGGGGTGGCATGCAGGCCGAGGGCAATGGGCTGAGCGGGATGCGTGAGCGCACTGCGGCGCTGGGCGGGTATCTCACCGTGCAGTCTCCGCGCGGCGAGGGCACGGTGCTGAGCGTGCGCGTGCCGCTGTCGGCGGCCACTGTCCCGTTGCCGCCCGCTGCACCCGCGCCGGTGGCGCAGGACGGCGCGGCATGATCCGCATCCTGCTGGCGGAAGACCAGGCCATGGTGCGCGGCGCACTGTCCGCATTGCTCAGCCTGGAGGCGGACATCGAGGTGCTGGGCAGCGCCGCCGATGGCGAGGCCGCCTGGCGCATGCTGCAGCAGCTGAAGCCGGACATCCTGGTGACCGATATCGAGATGCCCGGTCTGTCAGGGCTGGAACTGGCCCAGCGCATCGCACGCCACGAACTGCCCATCAAGGTGGTGATCGTGACCACCTTCGCGCGCGCCGGTTTCCTGCGCCGCGCGCTGGACGCAGGCGTGCTCGGCTATCTGCTCAAGGACGCGCCAGCGGAGAACCTGGCCGATGCACTGCGCAAGGTGAAGCAGGGCGTGCGTGCGATCGACCCACAACTGGCACTCGATGCCTGGTCACAGGCGGACCCGCTGACCGACCGCGAGCGGCGCGTGCTGCGCCTGGCGGGCGAAGGACGGACTGCCAGCGAAATCGCCGAGCAGCTGGGGTTGTCGCACGGCACGGTGCGCAACTACCTGTCCGAGTGCATCGGCAAGCTGGGCGTGGCCAACCGGATCGAGGCGTACCGGCTGGCACGGCAGAAGGGCTGGCTGTAGCGGAGTGGCTCGACCCTTTTGAGCCGAGCCATGCCCGGCGGCTCCCGAGGGGTTCCCTGGCCCACGAGCGATCGACAGGCCGCAGTCGCGTCAGTCCTTCCTGCGCGCCATCGCCTGGAACACGCCATCGCGGCGGACCCACAGGTGGAAGAGGGCGGCACCGACATGCATCAGCACCGTGGCGAACAGCACGTAGGCCAGCAGGCTGTGCGCGCTGCGCAGTGCTGCATACAGTGCCGGTGTGTGCGGCACGATCGGTGGCAGGTGCAGTCCGCCCCCCAGCACGATGGGGTAGCCTCCCGCGGACAGCATTGCCCAGCCCACCAGCGGCATTGCCAGCATCAGCGCGTACAGCATCCAGTGCGATGCCTTTGCCGCCATCACCTGCCACACCGGAAGATCGGCCGGCAGCGGCGGCGGCCGATGGCGCAGGCGGTTGTACAGGCGCAGCAGCACCAGCACGCCGATCGCGATGCCCAGCGGGCGGTGCAGGTCGAGCAGCATCGGCCGCAGGTGCAGCGAGGCGACCATGGTCACGCCGATGAACAGCATGGCGATGATCATCACCGCCATCGACCAGTGCAGTACCCGCGCCAACAGGTTGAAGTGGCCATTGCCGGTACTCATCGTGCAGCCTCCTTCGGTTGCGCTGCCGCTCCGGCCGCGCGCTCGCGCTCGCGCCGGTTGAACGACTGCGAATAGACCGCCGACCGCGCGGCCAGGATCGGATCATCACTGCCGCGGATGCCGCTGGGCAGGATCAGCGGGTCGAAGTTCAGCTCGCCGCAGGCGCCCTGTTCCTGCGACTGCATGCGCTCCAGGCTCAGCACGCCTGCCACCACCGTTTCCCGCGCGTCCGGCCAGGGTACCGACGGGTCATCGATGGCGTCCCCCGGTTCGGCGATGCTGACCACCAGGTCCCATTGCACCGGGCCGGCCGCCAGGCGGCGCTGCAGGTCCTGGCTGAGGAAATCGACATCGGCGCGCTTGCGGGCGTCGGCATCAAGCTCGGCGACCGGCGTGCGGGGCTGCCATTGCCAGCGCACGGCGCGTCGCTGGCCCTGCGCATTGGTGAACCAGAAGCTGTTGACGCTGTTGAAGCGGGTATTGGCCCAGCTGTCGGTCCACGGCGCGGTCCGTGCCCATTGCTGGAACGCCTGCGCGCTGGGGTACTTCGCCAGCACCGCCGCCATCTTCTGCGGGTCGGGCTTGCCGGTCGCCGGATCGGGGACCTGCGCCTGCGTCTGTTCGAAGAAGGCCTCCGCCGTCGGCACCGCGAAGAACGGGAAACTGTTCATCGCCATCCGCCATTCCTGGCCATCGTCGCTGACCAGCTGCAGGGCGATGCTGCGCACCCGGGCGCTGCCATCGGCCCCATGGGGATCGCCACCACCGATCGACAGGCGGCCCAGCACCGGTACCCGGGCCTGCGAGAACACGCGCGCGCTGGACAGCGTCGGCGCCTGTGCACTGGGTGCGAACCAGCCACTCACGCACACGCCCTTGCTGTGCGCACGGCGGAACCCGGGATGGGCCGGGCCGGTGGCCTCGATGGTGTCGGTGAAGCGTTGCGCGGTGAGGCGGTGGCCGACCCAGCCGGCCAGCCAGGCAAAGCCCAGCGTGATCCCGCCAAGAATCAGGGCGATCAGCGCGATCCAGGGCAGCGGCGAATGCCTGCGCGGTGTGCGCGGCCCCTGGCCGGCGCGGGTGTAGCGGAAGAGCGACATGGTCGGAGTCCTGCCTTCACGGAATGTGTGGGTGGTCGACCGACACATCCTCGCAGAACCCGACCGTGGCCGGAATTCAATTTTTCGTCACAACTCGGTGGAGCGGACCCCTGTCCGGCTCCACCCGCGCATCGGCTGCGCTCAGGCGTAGCGTGCCTTCAGCATCGCCCAGGCCGAGCGCAGGGCCAGTGCTTCGCCGCCGGCCGGGCGGCCCGGCCGTTCGCCATCGTTCCAGGCGTACACATCCAGGTGCGCCCAGCGCTGGCCATCCTCAAGGAAGCGCTCCAGGTACAGCGCGGCGGTAACCGAGCCCGCCATGCGCGAACCGGCATTGGCCAGGTCGGCGATGCCGCTGCTCAGGTAACGCAGGTAGGGACGCCACAGCGGCATGCGCCAGACCGGGTCGCGCGTTTCATCTCCGGCCTGCAGCCACTGCTGGGCGACGGTGTCATCGTTGCTGAAAAGTGCCGGCAGGTCCGGGCCCAGCGCGATGCGCGCAGCGCCGGTCAGGGTCGCGAAGTCCAGAACCAGGTCCGGCTTCTGCTCAGCGGCGAAGGTCAACGCGTCGCACAGGATCACACGGCCTTCGGCGTCGGTGTTGTCGATCTCCACGCTCAGGCCCTTGCGGGTGGCGATGACTTCGCCCGGACGGAACGCATCCGGGCCGATCGCGTTCTCCACCGCCGGCACCAGCAGGGTCAGGCGCACCGGCAGCTGCTGGGCCATCACCAGTCCTGCCAGGGCCAGCGCGTGCGCGGCGCCGCCCATGTCCTTCTTCATGTTGCGCATGCCATCGGCCGGCTTGATGTCCAGCCCACCGGTATCGAAGCACACGCCCTTGCCGACCAGCACCAGCGCAGGATCCGTCGCCTTGCCCCAGCGCAGCACGACCAGGCGCGGCGCGCGATGCGATGCGCGGCCGACGGCATGGATGGCCGGGAAATTCTGCGCCAGCAGCGCATCACCGGTGATCGCTTCGACCTCGGCGCCGTGCGCCGCTGCCAGCGTGCGTGCGGCCTCTTCCAGCTGCTGCGGACCCATGTCCTCGGTGGGCGTGTTGACCCAGTCGCGCACGCGCAGGCTGGCGGCGATCAGATCCGCCACTTCCCCGGTCGGTGCGGCAACCAGCTGCGCCGGGTGCCGGTTGCGCTTGCGGTAGCGGTCGAAGCGATAGCTGCCCAGGCCCCAGCCCAGCTGCAGCAGTGCCTGCTCGCTGGCCGGCAGCTCACTGGCGAGCTGCCACACGCTGCCTTCGGGCAGGGCGTGCGGCGCGTGCGCATAGCTGTAGGCATCGCCGCGATCGCCCACGCCCATCACCGCACCGGCCAGACCCTCGCTGCCGGGCAGCAGGGCGATGCTGTGCGAGCCGGCGGTGAAGCCCTGCGAGGCCAGCCAGGCCTGCGTGGCGGCCGGCTGCCCGGCGTTCCAGCGGGCGAACTGCTCGCGATCCAGCACGTACAGCGGCAGTGCGGCAGAAGTGTCGGCGGTGAAGCCCGTGATCTCGCTCATGCGTCAATTGCTCCGGGGTGCGGTGGCGCCGAGGTTGGCGTCCAACCAGTCGGCCAGGCCGGTGAGGGTGTCGAACTGCAGGTCGGGCTGCAGCTGCGGATGGGTCCAGGTGGCGGCGTCGCGGTTGATCCAGCAGCCGCGCAGGCCGGCGGCGATGGCGCCGGCCACGTCCATCTCGATGTGGTCACCGACATGCAGCACCTGCGCCGGGGCCACGCCCAGCCGGGTACACGCGGCATGGAAAATGCTCGCCTCCGGCTTCGCCGCGCCATGTTCGCGCGCACCCAGCTGGAAGGCGAAATGATGGGCCAGCCCGATCCGCTGCAGGTCCGCATTGCCATTGCTCAGCGCGGCCACCGGTACCCGCGCGGCGATACGCGCCAGGGCATCGAGGGCATCGGGATAGCACTCCACCTGGTTGCGCGCGGCATAGAACGCTTCGTAGGCCGGCTCCAGCAGGTCCAGGCTGGCGCCGCTGTTCTGCAGCGCCTCACGCAGCGTCAGCCGGCGCAGCGCGCTCAGGTCATGATGCAGATGCGGGTTGTCGCGGAACGAGCGCTCGCGCAGTTCGCGCATCGCCGCCAGCGGATACATCGCGGCGGTGGCCGGGCTGTGTTCACGCATCCAGTCGTGCAGCACCTGGTCGATGCGGGCGCCGATCGGTGCGAACGGCCACAGCGTGTCGTCGAGGTCGAGGGTGATGGCAAGGACGGGGAAATTCACCCGGTCATTCTACGCCTGCCCGCGCGCGCTTTCATTCCAGCAGGCGCGCCCAGCCCTGCATGCCGTCCAGCCGGGCCAGCACCAGCTTGATGCAGACCAGCAGCGGCACCGCCAGCAGCAGCCCGATCATGCCCCAGGCCCAGCCGAACACCATCAGTGCCAGGATCAGGACCAGCGGCGAGAGCTTCATGCGCCGGCCCAGCACGATCGGGGTCACCAGCTGGCCCTCCAGGGTATGCAGGCCCAGATACGCCGCGGCGGGCAGCAGTGCCTGCAGCGGGTCGCGGAATTCGACGAAGCCCATCAGCAGCATCAGCGCTACTCCGATCAACGGGCCCACATAGGGCGCGAAGTTCAGCAGTGCCGCAACCGTCCCCCACAGCAGCGCTTCCTGCAGGCCGATCCCCAGCAGCATCAGCACGCCCGCGAAAACCAGGCCGACCAGCGTGTTGATCACGCTGATGGTCAGCACATAGCGCGACACCTCGCGCTCGATCGAGCGCAGGATGTCGCTGGTGAAGCGCTGTTGCTGGCGGTTCGGGAACAATGCGATCGCCGCGCGCTGCAGGCTTTGCCCATAGATCATGAAGAACAGCGTCAGCAGGACCACGGCCAGTACCGAGGCGGCCAGCCGGGGTGCGCGGGTCAGCATGCGATAGGGATCGTCCAGCTGGGTGCGGATCACCTGCACCTTGCGATTGCTGTCGCCGCCGGCAACGCGGGCGAAATTCTCGGCCGCCAGATTGGCCTGCTGCACCGGCTTGGTCAGATCCTGTACCTGCCGGGCGACCTTGCGCAGCTGTTGTGGCGCTTCCTGCGCCCATTCCATCGCCGGGCCGATCAGCTGCACGGCCAGCGAGCTGGTCACGCCCAGGCCGGCACCGAGAACCAGCAGCGCTCCCAGCGCCCGCGGAATCCACAGCTTCTGCAGCAGGCGCAGGATCGGGTTGCCGACCAGCGCGAAGAACATCGCCAGCAGTACCGGCAGGATGATGTCCTGTGCGGCCCACAGCGTGTAGGCCACCGCCAGCGTTGCCAGCACCACCAGCGACATCGGCCCGCGCGGGCGGGTGGGCGGCGGAAGGGCGGCAGCAGACGGTGCGGGTTCGGCCGGTGACGGGGACAGGAGGGACTCGCTCATCGACGTACCGACCGGGAAGGGGAGCCTATTATCCGTCCGCCGCGGTCAACGCGGCGGATGCTGTTCGTCAACGTTCGGACAGTTCGGTGGCCGCTTCGGCAGGCCGCGGTTCGCGCGCCTCAGGCTCGGCAGGTGGCGCGGAAGCGGGTGCCGCGGCAGCGGGAGCGACCGGGTCGGCGGCGGCTTCGGCAGTGTCGGCCGCATCGTCTGCGGTGTCGGCGGCGTAGGCTGCCACGGCGGCAGCCAGTGCTGCCTGGCCGCTGGCCACCAGGCTGGAGACCGAGCCGATCATCTGCAGCCAGCGCGCACCGTTCACTTTGCCCGGCACTTCCAGCTTGCCGGCCACGAAGCCACCGGCCAAGCCGACCACCACGATGCGCAGTGGGGACCAGCCCCGGCGCCAGACCTCGCTGAGCACGGTCCAGTTGTCCTGGGTTTCACCCATGCGCACGGCCACCACCTGTTCGCAACGCTTCACCCGCCGCTGCAATGCGCCGAACTTCATGGCTTGCCCTCCGGAATCTGTACGCCGGCATCGGGATCGTCTTCGCTGGGCTCGTCGAACAGGCCAAGGCGCGACAGCTGGCGCCGGGTAGCGTGCATGCCGGTGTGGTGGAAGAAGTAGGACACCCGCCAGATCGCATAGCCGGTTACCGCGAGGCTGATCAGCGAGGTGATCAGAAGCGCCTGCAGCCAACTCAGGCCCCAGCTCTGCAGCAGGGCGATGAGCGTGGCGGCCATCAGCAGCCAGGCCGAGGCCCCGAACACGATCGCCACGCCCGCCCAGGCCAGGGCCCGGCCGAACGCACTGCGGGCGAGCGCGAAATCCGACGAGGCCAGGCGACGCAGCGAGCGCAGCGTGTGCTTGGCCGAATCGGCGGCGGCGCGACCGGCCGCGCCGACCTGGCGGATGCTCTCGTCCAGCGGCGGGGTGGCCGCCGGATCGGGGCGTTGCGTGTTGTCTTCGCTCACGCCGTGGACTTACTTGTCGCTGCTGCCGCGAGCCAGCTTGGCGATGATCCAGCCAGTGGCGAAGGCAACACCGAACGATGCCAAGGGACGTTCACGGATCAGTTCAGCGGCGCTGTCGATCAGATCCTTGCCCTTGTCCATCAGTGCATCGACCTGTTCCTTGGCGGCAGCGCCGCCGAATTCAGCCGCAGCCAGGCCGGACAGCGCCGTGTCGGACAGCTCGGCCTTGACGTTGGCCTTGCCGATGCGCAGTTCGTCGGTTGCAGCGCCGGTCGCGCCCTTGATCGCACCGCCGGCAGCACTGGCGGCTTGCTTGAGGTGGGAACCGGCTTCACCCAGGTGTTCCTTCAGGTTCTCGGTATTGGTGGGGCTCATCGAATCACTCCTGTTGCGATGGGGGAACGGACGATCGGCTTTAGCCGACAGGGACGTACAGCAATAGCACTGGCCGGGTATAGGGGGTGTTACGGCGGAGCGATCAGCGCATCACCAACTGGCCCTGCTGCTGGCCGTTGTTGCGCAGGATGCGCAGCACCAGGGTCGGTGGCCGCTGCTGGAAATTGGCGCGCCAGCTGGCCAGGTCGGCGAATTCACCCACCGTGGCATCGGTGATGATGTCGCCCTGCTGGAGCCCGTTGCTGGCTGCGCGGCTGCCGCGCTTGACCTCGCTGACCAGCACCCCGCGTACGCCGGACTGGCGCAGTGATTCGGGCAGGTCGACGAAGGTCGCGCCGCCCAGGCGCGGGTCCAGGCTGTCGCCGCTGGCGGCGCGCGCCTGCTCCTTCAGCGTCGCCCGGATCTGCAGCGGCTTGCCTTCGCGGCGCACGTCCAGCGCCAGTACGCTGCCTACCGCTGCCAGGCCCTCCACGTTGTGCAGGGCTTCGGCGCTGTCCACGCGCTGACCGTTGGCGGCAACCACGACGTCGCCCGGCTTCAGCCCGGCCGCCGCACCGGCCGAACCGGCCAGTACCCGGGTGATCAGCGCGCCGCGGGTTTCGCCCAGGCCCAGGCCCTGGGCGATCTGCGCGCTCAGGTTCTGGCTTTCCACGCCCAGGGTGCCGCGCACCACCACGCCATGCTTGACCAGCTGGTCGACCACGCTGCGCGCCAGGTTGGTGGGAATGGCCAGGCCCAGGCCGATGTTGCCGGCCATGCTGCCCTGCGGGTTGAAGCTGGCGGTGTTGATGCCGACCAGCTGGCCCTGCAGATCGACCAGCGCACCTCCGGAGTTGCCCGGGTTGATCGAGGCGTCGGTCTGGATGAAGTTCTGGTAGCCCAGCCCACGGATGCCACTGCGGCCGACCGCCGAGACGATGCCCGAGGTCACCGTCTGGCTGAAGCCGAACGGATTGCCGATCGCCACCACGAAGTCGCCGACCCGCAGCTGGTCGCTGTTGCCGAGCTTGATCTCGGTGAGGTTCTGCGCCGGGATGCGGATCAGGGCGATGTCGGTGTCGCGGTCCGAACCGAGGAATTCCGCCTTGACCGTGCGCCCGTCAGCGAGCGTCACCTGCACGTCATCGGCGTTCTCGATGACGTGGTGGTTGGTCAGCACCAGGCCTTCCTTCGCGTCGATGATGACGCCCGAACCCAGCGATTCGTTGATCCGTTCCTGCGGGATGTCCGGGAACAGGCGGCGGAAGAACGGGTCGTTGAAGAAGGGGTTGCGTACCCGTACCACCTGCTTGGTGTTGACGCTGACCACGGCGGGCATGGTCTTTTCCAGCATCGGTGCCAGCGAAGGCACCGGCTGGCCGGCGACCGAAGCCGGCAATGCGGCGGTGGCCGGAAGGGCAGCCGGCAAGGGCGCGGCGTCGGCGCGGTTGTCCAGGTGGGCGTTGATGCCGGTGGCGACGAATCCACCGAAGGCGGCGGCGATTGCGAGCGTGAGAAGGGTAGGTAGCGGTCGCATGGGAGTCGGTTCGCAGGCGTGGGATGGGGGCCGTTGGCCCATACGGTAAAACAAGCTGAATGAATCTGCCGCGGCGTGGATAAATGCGCGATGAAAGAGACCCTCGTCGATGCGGCGCCCGACGACGGCTGACCCGCCTGCGGTGCGGTCGGCCATCGGCGCTACACCGATAGGGTGTGTCCGCCGGCGTGGTCAGGACACCCTCTGATACTTGCGCAGTTCTGCCGATCCAAGGTGCGCGATGGCACGTCGCGCGTGCAGGTTCCGGCAAGGGGCGTGCAGGCAGCCCGTCGCCGCGACGTGCACCTCAATCCGATGGCGCAGCGCTGAAAAAAAGGGGTTTGCTGCGGATCGACGGTAGCAGCACCAGCCTCCCCCTACACTACTATCGTCGCAGCAGACGCGATTGCAGGCGTACCACCCGTTCCACGATCGTCATTGTCGGTATAGCATCGCCCCGTTTTGACAATCCACGCCCCCAGGAGGGCAACATGAGCAACGGTAATGGTGTGTCGGTCGTGACCGACGCCGTCGAGAACGCGAAAGAAACCGCCACCAACGTCGGCGAGACCATCGCCCACGCCGCTGAAGACGCAGTGAAGTCGGTCAAGAAGACCGTCAAGCGCGCCCGCAAGGCCGCCACCACCCGCGTCGCCAAGGCCAAGAAGGCCGTGGCCAAGGTCGAGAAGACCGTTGCCAAGAAGGCCGAGAAGGCCGCCAAGTCGGTCGGCAAGACGGTCGCCAAGGCCAAGCAGAAGCTGGAAGCCGCCAAGAAGAATGCCAAGGCCGAAGCCGCTGCCCTGAAGAAGGAAGTGGCCAAGAAGAAGGCCGCTGCCGGCAAGACTGTCGCCAAGAAGGCTGCTGCTGCCAAGAAGACCACGAAGGCCGCCACCAAAGTTGCCGGCAAGAAGGTCGCCACGGTGAAGAAGGCTGCGACCAAGAAGGCAGCCGCCACCAAGAAGACGGTTGCCAAGAAGGCCGCCGCCGCGAAGAAGGTTGTCGGCAAGAAGGTGGCCACCGCCAAGAAGGCCGTGGCCAAGAAGACGGTCGCCGCCAAGAAGGTGGCTGGCAAGAAGACCGTGGCCGCGAAGAAGGTCGTCGGCAAGAAGGTTGCCGCTACCCGCAAGGTCGCCACCAAGAAGACGGCTGCCGCCAAGAAGGTTGTCGGCAAGAAGGCCGCTGCCACCCGCAAGACGGTTGCCAAGAAGGCAGCGACCACCAAGAAGGCTGTCGCCCGCAAGGCTGCACCGCTGAAGAAGGCCGCTGCCAAGAAGGCCCCGGCGAAGAAGGCCGTGCGCAAGGCCGCCAAGCGCAAGTAATCGCGCGAGCGGCGAAGGCCCCTCCGCCCTGCCGGGTGGTGGGGCCTTCTGCGTTCATGGG
Organism: Stenotrophomonas sp. TWI169; assembly: GCF_039674705.1. Classification (NCBI taxonomy): domain Bacteria; kingdom Pseudomonadati; phylum Pseudomonadota; class Gammaproteobacteria; order Lysobacterales; family Lysobacteraceae; genus Stenotrophomonas; species Stenotrophomonas sp. TWI169. The sequence continues at coordinate 90,133 of NZ_JBDJOB010000011.1, forward strand.
GCGGTACAACGGCCCGGCATGAAGCCTGCGGGGTCGTCCTGGGGCAAGATGAAGTCCCTCCGCTGGAGTTCCCATCATGCGCGGCATCGATTTCAGTTCCTGGCAGGGTGTGCTTTCCACGTTGGCCGGCCTGGTGCTGATAACGCTGCTGGGCGTGGGTATCCGCCTGCTGGTGATGCAGACCCTGCAGCAGCGCCGCGAGCGCGAGAACCGGCAAATCAACGAACGGCTGCGCACGCTGATGGCCGCCTACAAGACCCTGGGCGGTTCGTTCACCGGTGAGCTGGGGGTCGACCCCAGCCATCTGCGCGACCTGCGCCAGCGCGCCCATGAGCAGGGCATCGTCGAACCCGGCTCGGATCGCGCGAGGCGCATCCGCGATGCCGTCGAAGCGGCCTTGTCGGACATCCTGCTGCTGGGTACCGATGAGCAGGTGCGGCTGGCCGCGCGCGCCGCCGATGAGCTGGCGCAGGGACGACCGGTGCACACGCATGAGCTGGTGGTGTCGCTGCGCGATTTTGTCCGCGAAGCCTTGGATCTGGCGCCGATCCCGGCCGATCTGCAGATTCCACGGCAGGGCCCGACCCGGCCCGCGGGCGGCAGCGGGGGCGGCAAAGGCCGCCCTGAAGGCGAAGGCAAGGGCGGCCGTGCGGGCGGCGGCGGAATGGGCATGGGCGCCGGCATGGGCGGGCTCGGCCTGGGGGCCGGCGCCGCGCTGGGCGCCGGCACTGCCGGAGAAGACGACGCAGGTACGCGCTGAGCGCCGCGAAGGCGTCAGCGGGTCAGTTCGTAGATGGGTGTGAAACCGCCATAGATCATCCGCGCACCGTCGAACGGCATCGGGTTCTTCGCGGGGTCCAGGCGCGGGTCTTCCATCATCTTCTGCATGCCCGCATCACGGGTGGCCTTGTCAGGCCACTCGATCCAGGAAAACACCACCGTCTCTTCCGGTGTCGCTTTCACTGCGCCGAAGAAGTCCGTCGTCTTGCCATGCGGCACGTCATCGCCCCAGCACTCGACCACGCGCAGCGCCCCGTACTCGATGAAGACCACGTCGCCGCTTCGCGCATGGGCGAGGAACTTTTCCTTGTTGGCGGTGGGAACCGCCAGAACGAAACCATCGATGTAACTCATTGCCTGCCTCCGTGATGGACCGCACTGCATGTGCGGCCTTCTTCTGTTCGACGAACCAGGGCGCCGCAGATCGACACGGCCGCGATCGAAGCATTCAGGACGTACCCGCGCGCCGCGCGTATGCCAGAGACCGCCTGAATCAAGCCAGAAAATTCAGCAATGCGAAGGTTGCTGTTTTCAGGGTGCGTTGTGGCGAATAACGGAGAATTTACATTCCCGATGCGACGGCGCTTCCGCGCTGCTGCTCACCATAAGAAAGTAAAGGTGTACCCCCATGAAGAATTCGCTGATTGCCCTGGCGCTGGCTGCTGCCCTGCCGTTCTCCGCCTCGGCTGCCGAGAACCTGTCCTACAACTATGCTGAAGCCAACTACGCCAAGACCGACATCGACGCGTTCAAGGCCGACGGCTGGGGCGTGAAGGGTTCCTACGGCTTCCTGCCGAACTTCCACGCCTTCGGTGACTACAGCCGCCAGGAAATCGACCACACCAATCTCAAGCTGGACCAGTGGAAGGTCGGCGTCGGCTACAACCAGGAAATCGCACCGTCGACCGACTTCGTGGCCCGCGTGGCGTACCAGAAGCGTGACCTGGAGCATGGCCTGGATTTCAACGGCTACAGCGCTGAAGCCGGCATCCGCACCGCGTTCGGTGCCCACGCCGAAGTCTACGGCATGGTTGGTTACGAAGACTTCTCGAAGAAGCGCGGCATCAATCCGGAAGGCGAGTGGTACGGCCGCCTGGGTGGTCAGGTGAAGCTGAACCAGAACTGGGGCCTGAACGGCGAGCTCAAGATGAACCGCGACGGTGACAAGGAATACACCGTCGGCCCGCGCTTCAGCTGGTAATCGCTGCAGGCGCTCTGCGCCCTGCGTGCATCGACAGGCCCGGCATCTGCCGGGCCTGTTGCGTTCCACCCAACCGAAATGAAATCTGACTGCGGCTGCGCAGTCGATGCTGCATTGCAACGAATTGGATTCCGCCGTTGCAGGGCGCGACCTACGGTGGGCATCCACTTCCGCCGGATCCGACTGATGCCGCCCGCCCCCGCCACCCCGCATACCGGGAAGCTGCGCCGCCTGGCGCTGCTGGATCCGCATCCGGTGCTGCGGCTGGGCCTGGAAGTGTTGTTATGTGAGCACAGCGGTCTGCAGGTCCGTGGCAGCTTCGCCAATGAAGCCGACCTGCTGTCGCTGCTGCATCAGCAGCCCGGTTGTGTCGATCTGCTGGTGATCGATGCCCTTCCGCTGGGTGACCAGGGGGTTGGCCTGCAACTGCTGCGCACGCTGTCGCAGCAGTGGCCGTCGTTGCCGGTGCTGGTGCTTTCAGCCCATTGCAACGCCAGCACGGTGGTGACGGCCATGCAGGCCGGCGCGCGCGGCTTCCTGTCCAAGGCGACCGCACCGCGCGTGCTGCTGCGGGCTGTGGAGGTGGTGGCCCGGGGTGGGCGGTTCGTGCCGCCGGAACTGCGCCCGCAGTTGAGCCGCTCGCGGGCGCGCCGCATGCCCTCATTGATGCCGCTCAGCCGCCGCGAGCGCGAGGTGCTGCGCCTGGTGCTGGAAGGCTGCAGCACCGGCGAAGTCGCGCAGCGCTTCGGCCGTTCCGCAAGCACGGTCAGCTCGCAGAAAAAAGCGGCCTACCAGAAGCTCGGCATCCGCAGCGACGGCGAGCTGTTCCGCATCCGCCACCTGCTCGAATGCGGCTGAAACCCGGGCTTATTCCCCCTGGTACTGCTTCTCTTCGACCAGTGCCGACCCCGCAACGCGGTTGATCTCGTTCTTGACCTGCACGCGCTCGCCATTGGTACCGTACACGCCGCGCGCCAGCTGGACGAAGGCATCATCGAACACCTGTGCCGCTTCCTTGTCGCGCAGCTGGTCCTGGATGTCCCACATGCGCTCGTTGATGGCCTTCAGCTGCTGCTTCAGCGCGGCAAGTGCCGGCTGTGCCTGCAGCTGCTGCTGCTGCAACGGCAGCAGGCCGTCCAGCTCGGTGCGCACATTGGCCAGCTTGGTGGCATCGCCGATGCGTTCGGCCTTGATCTCGAGAATGGTGATCTTGTCGATCAGCTCGCCGATCGATACCGGCGTCAGGATGGCGTCCATGGGTGGTTTCCTGGAAACAGGCGGCCATCATACCGCGCCACTGCCAAGTGGTTTTACGCTGATTTTGCGCCCCCGCCACGGTAGCGCCATCGAACCGTTACGGCCCTGCCATCGACACTGCCGTCCCGGCGGTTGAGCCGCCATTGGATGAGGAATGATGTGCAGTGAACAGCAAGGGGATGATCGCGGCGGTGGCCGCGGCGTTGGCGGGGCTGCTGGGCGTCGGCACCGCACAGGCACAGGTGAGCGGCAACGCCACGTTGACCAGTGACTACGTCTGGCGCGGCAGTTCGCAGAGTGACGGCGACCCGGCGGTGCAGGCCGGAGCGAAGTTCGCGCTCGCGTCCGGGTGGTATGCCAGCGCGTGGGGCTCGAACGTATCGTTCAAGCCGGACAACGGCGCACGCAGCGAGTTCGATCTGGTAGCGGGCTGGTCCGGCACACCGGCCGCGGACTGGACGCTGGACGCCAACCTGACCCGCTACGTGTATCCGGGGACAGCCCGCGCGCTGGACTGGACAGAGTTCGCTGCCACGGTGGGCTGGAAGCAGCGGACCTGGCTGCAGGTCGCGCATTCCAGCGATGCCCTGGCCGGTGGCCATCGAGGTACCTACGCACAGTTGGGCGTGCGCCTGCCGCTGCACGAGCGCTTCCGGCTTGAAGCGGCCGTGGGCCACTACTGGCTGGCGGCCGCGCAGGGGCCGGATTACCTGCACGGGCAGCTCAGCGCCATCGCCACGTTGGCTCCGGCGTGGGAAGTGCGGGCCACCGTGCATGACACCGATACCGCGGCCAGACGGCTGTTCCCGGGCAACGCGGGCGGGCGCTGGGAACTGGCGCTGCAGGGCAGCTTCTAGCGGGCCGGCGCCGCTACGACGGTATCGGCCCCATGGGCCGGTACCGCGCGGCTCAACCGCGCAGGCGCTGGCTCAGGCCCTTGAGGAAGTTGCGCAGCATCTGATCCAGGCAACGTCGGTAGTTGGCATGCCCGGGTTGGCGGAACAGCGCCCCGATCTCGGACTTGGATACCTTGAAGCCGGCGCTGGCGAAGATGTCCATCAGATCGACGTCGCGCAGCTGGAACGCCACGCGCAGCTTCTTCAGCACCAGGTTGTTGTCGACGCGGGTTTCCACGGCGCGCTGCGGCTGGCTCTCGTCGCGGCCGCGCAGGTGCACGATCAGGCCATCCAGGAAGTGCGCCAGCGCACTGTCGTCCATCGGCACGAAGCCGGCTTCATCCTCGCGCCGCAGCCACGCCCTGGCCTGCTCCAGATCCACCGCGAAGGTCCGGTCGGCCAGCTGGCACAGGGCCACCACGTGATGGTCGCCCAGGTCCAGGGAGTAGCGCACGCTGCGCAGTACATCATTGTTGATCATGGCCCATTGTAGCGGTCCGGCCGTTGTCACCGGATTGTCACCGGATTGAAGCATCGTGAGCGCTGTTCCATAGAGACCTCCTCCGATGCGCCGGTACCTCGTTCTCCTCCTGCTGGCGGCCAGCAGTGTTGCCGCCCATGCCCAGGACCGCTTTGTTCCGGTCGAACAGCGGCTCACTGCGGCCCAGCTGGCCGAAGTGGGGCTGAGCCCGGCCCAACTGCAGGCGTTGAACCGCGTGCTGCGCCAGGCAGAGGCCGCGTCGCCTGCCATTTCCGCGGTCACGGCCGCCCCCGCCGGCGCGCCGCTGCCTGCGAATGTTCCGGCGCCGGCAGCCATGCACCTGGGGCTGGAAGAAGGCCCGGTCAGCGCACGCGTGGTGGGGGAGGTGGCCGGTTGGGCCCCCGGCACGGTGTTCACCCTCGACAACGGACAGCAATGGCAGGTGATGAAGGGACAGATGAAGCTGCGCAGGGCCCTCCAGGCGCCGCAGATCGAAGTGATCCCGGGCATCGCCGGCCGCTGGTTCCTGCAGGTCGACGAGGATCTGCCGAAGGCCCGCGTGTTCCGCCTGCGCTGAGTGTGCCCGGCGCGAAGACCGATCAGGCAAGGCAGGGTCCGGCCGACGGTGCCAGAATGGGGGTCTCGTTCCTCCACGGAGTTGCCTGATGTCCCGCACCGTCCTGATTACCGGCGCCACGTCCGGATTTGGCGCCGCCGCCGTCCATCGCTTCGCCCAGGCAGGCTGGAAGGTGATCGCCACCGGCCGTCGCAGCGATCGCCTGCAACCGCTGGTCGAGCGCTATGGCAAGGACGTGGTGCACGCAGCGGCGTTTGATGTCCGCGATCCGATCGCAATGGAAGCGGCGCTGCTGGCGCTGCCCCCCGCATTCGGTGAGATCGACCTGCTGGTCAACAACGCCGGTCTCGCGCAGGGCACCGCTCCGGCGCAGAGCGCCAGCCTGCAGGACTGGACGACGATGATCGATACCAACATCACCGCCCTGGTGACGTTGACCCACCGCCTGCTGCCGCAGCTGGTCGAACGCAGGGGTGCGATCATCAACATCTCGTCGGTTGCCGGTGTCTACCCGTACCCGGGCGGCAACGCGTATGGCGGTACCAAGGCGTTCGTCAGCCAGTTCTCGCTGGGCCTGCGTTCGGACCTGCACGGTACGGGCGTGCGTGTGACCACCATCGAGCCGGGCATGGCCGAAACCGAGTTCACGGTGGTGCGTACCCACGGTGACCAGGCCGCGTCGGACAAGCTGTATTCCGGCGCCAACCCGATGACCGCCGAGGACATCGCCGAGCAGATCTTCTGGGTTGCCAGCCTGCCGCCGCATCTGAACATCAACCGCCTGGAACTGATGCCGGTCAGCCAGTCGTTCGCCGGCTTCCAGGTCGCGCGCGAGGACTGACCTGCGTGCCTTCAGGGCCGCCCGGTGTGGGTCGGCCCTGCGGGGCCCAAAAAAAGAAAGCCGGGCAATGCCCGGCTTCTTCCGTTCAGACCCGAACGATCACTGTGCCTTGATCGCCATCGCCTGCAGGCCGGTGCCATCCAGCTTCTGCTTGGCTTCGGACAGCTCACCGGCGCTGCCGTAGGGCCCCATGCGCACGCGGTACACGGTCTTGCCATTGATCTGCGCCGACTCCACCCGTGCCGCCAGGCCCATCATCGCCAGCTTGGCCTTGGTGGCCTCGGCGTCGCCGGAGGCGCCGAACGCACCTGCCTGCAGGATGTAGCGCGCGTTGTCGCCGGCCACGGCCGGTGCCGCAGCGGCGGTCGGCGCCGCGTCCACGCGAGCGGCCTGCGCGGTCGATGCCGTGTTGGTCGCCGCCGGGCTGGTCGTGGCCGGTGCAGCCGTTGCCGGGCGTTCGCTCAGCGGGGCAGGCAGCGGACGGCTGGTCGCGGTCACCGGTGCCGTGCTGGCGACACTGGCCGTTGCGGTCGGTGCCGGCGTTGCGGGGACCGGTTTGCCTTCCAGCGCCGCCTGCGCGCGCTGCGCTTCGGCCTTGGCCCGGCGCTGTTCCTCGGCGCGGGTGCTGGCGGCCAGTTCGGCATCGGACATCTCCACTTCCTTGCCGGGCAGCAGGGTGTAGAAATCGTACTGGGTCGCCGCCGGCTTCTCGGCTTCGGCAGGTTTCGGCGTGGCCGGTTGTGCGGCTGGCTGCGTGCCGACATCGCCGTCGGCATCAGCGACCGGCGCCGGCTGCGCGTTCGGGTTCGGCTGCGGACCGGCGCGCAGGAAGCCATCGCCCTCGCCCTTGAACAGATTCGGCGCCGCCAGGAACACCACGGCGGCGATGGCCACACCGGCGACCAGCCACACCCATCCCGGGGTGCCCTGGCTGCTGCTGTTGCGTCGTGCCTGGTTTTTGCCGCGTCGTGCTGCCATGTGTACTGCGTCTCCTGATGCTTACATTTTTTCCGGGGCGCTCACGCCCAGGAGGTCGAGGCCATTGGCCAGCACCTGACGCGCCGCGCAGGCCAGCGTCAGCTTGGCGTTGCGATCGTCGGCGTCGTCCACCAGCACCGGTGTCCCGTGATACCACGTGTGGAAGGCATGCGCCAATTCACGCAGGTACTGCGCCACCAGATGCGGCTCCAGCGCCACGCCGGCGGCTTCGACCACTTCCGGATAGCGCGAGATCTCGTTCATCAGCAGCAGCGAGGCGTCATCGGCCAGGCGCACGAGCTGACCCAGGCCACTGCCCTGGTCATAGGCCAGGCCCTTCTCCTGCGCCTGGCGGAGCAGGCTGCACACGCGGGCATGCGCGTACTGCACGTAGAACACCGGGTTGTCGTTGCTCTGCTGGCGGGCCAGATCGATGTCGAAGGTCAGCTGCGAATCGGGCTTGCGCGCGATCAGGAACCAGCGGGTCGCATCGCGTCCAGCTTCTTCGATCAGGTCGCGCAGGGTGAAGTAGCTGCCGGCACGCTTGGACAGCTTCACTTCCTCGCCGCCGCGCATGACGGTGACCATCTGATGCAGCACATACTCGGGCCAGCCCTGCGGGATGCCCACTTCCAGCGCCTGCAGGCCTGCACGCACGCGCGCCAGCGACCCGTGGTGGTCGGCGCCCAGCTCGGTGATCGCGCGCTCGTAGCCGCGCTGCCATTTGGACAGGTGGTAGGCCACGTCCGGCACGAAGTAGGTGAAGGTGCCGTCGGACTTGCGCATCACGCGGTCCTTGTCGTCACCGAAGTCCGTGCTGCGCAGCCACAGTGCGCCGCCTTCCTCGTAGGTGTGGCCGGACGCCTGCAGCTTGGCCACGGTTTCCGCGACCTTGCCATCGGCGTACAGCGAGCTTTCCAGGAAGTAGATGTCGAAATCGACGCCGAACGCGGCCAGGTCCAGGTTCTGCTCATTGCGCAGGTAGGCCACCGCGAAGCGGCGGATCGCTTGCATGTCGTGCGGATCCTTGGCGCCGACCACGAGGGTGCCTTCCAGGTCGACGCTGGCGCCGGCCATGTAGGCTCGCGCGACATCGGCGATGTACTCGCCGCGGTAGCCGCCTTCCGGCCAGCCCTCCTGGTCGGGGGCGATGCCCTGGACGCGGGCCTGCACCGACAGCGCCAGGTTCTCGATCTGCACGCCGGCGTCGTTGTAATAGAACTCACGCTTGGCGTTCCAGCCGTTGGCGTCGAGCACGCGGGCCACGCAGTCGCCGATCGCCGCAGCGCGGCCATGGCCGACGTGCAGCGGACCGGTCGGGTTGGCCGACACATACTCCACGCCCACCGTGCGGCCGTTGCCGGACAGGTTGCGCCCGTAGTCGTGGCCTTCCTTGATGACCGAGGCGGCTTCGCGCTGGTACGCGGCCGGAGCCAGGTGGAAGTTGATGAAGCCGGGTCCGGCGATCTCGACCTTGCTGACGTCCTCGCTGCGCGGCAGCGCCTCGACCAGTGCCTGCGCCAGTGCGCGCGGGTTGCTGCGCGCGGCCTTGGCCAGCAGCATCGCGGCGTTGGTGGCGAAGTCGCCATGGTCACGGGTCTTCGGGCGCTCGACCACGAAGTCCGGCGGCAGGGAGTCGGCGGGCAGGGTGCCATTGGCGCGCAAGGCTTCGATGCCTTGGCTGATCAGGGCGCGGAGGAGATTTTTCACGAGGCCTGCTGTGAGAATGAGCGGCGGAATCGCCCATTTTAGCGCAGATGCCGGCGGCCACGCTGACCGTTGCCTGCCTGTGCGGTCCCCCGGGGTCGGCCGGGGGGCCGGGGCTCAGCCGAACAGGCGGGCCTGGCGCTGGCCCAGCAGGCCACGTTCAGCAAACGAAACAGGGCGGCCTTCGCCCACTACGAAATGGTCGAGCAGGCGGATGTCGACCAGGGCCAGGGCCTGCTGCAGCTCCTCGGTGATGCGCGCGTCGGCCGGCGATGGCTCCGGGTCGCCGGACGGGTGGTTGTGGCTGATGATCACGGCGGCGGCATTGAGCTGCAGGGCGCGCCGCACGACCTCCCGTGGATAGACCGCCGCTGCGGTGAGGGTTCCGGCAAACAGTTGCTCGCACGCGATCAGCCGGTGGCGGTTGTCCAGGAACAGCACCAGGAACAGTTCGCGGGCCTGCCCGCGCAGACGGTGCTGCAGGTAGCGCCCCACCGCCCCGGGATTGTCGCCAACTGCTTCGCCGTGCTGCAGTTCGGCGGCCAGGTACCGGTGGGCCAGTTCCAGGCCGGCGGCAAGGGTGCAGCTGCGGGCCGGCCCCAGCCCGGGCAGTCGTGCCAGCTCGCCGGCAGGCCGGTCCAGCAGCACCCGTAGCGGACCGTGCGCGTGCAGCAGGTCGCGTGCGGTCTGCACGGCATCGCGGCCGCCGACCCCGGAGCCGAGGAACAGCGCCAGCAACTCCGCGTCGGACAGCATGGTGGGACCCCGCGCCAGCAGCTTCTCGCGGGGACGTTCCTGTTCAGGCCAGTCATGGATGGGCATGCCTGCATCATCGCCAGCGGCGCCCGGCGCTCCCATCGGCGCTTGCCGCCGATGACCGTCAGCCGATGCCTCAATCGCGCACGGTCTTCAGGTAGTCGAACAGTTCCTGGTTGCTCTGCAGTCCCAGCTTGCGCTTGGCCTCGGCCTTCTGCCGGCTGATCGTCTTCGGGCTGCGGCCGCAGCGGGCCGCGATGGCGTTGATGTTCAGGCCCTCGGCGAGCAGCTGCAGGACTTCCTGCTCGCGCGCGGAGAGCGAGACCGGTGTGCGCTGGAACAGCAGGTCGCGCGACTGCAGGTGATGACGCAGCTGCTGTGAGACGAAGACCTGGCCGGACATGGCTGCCGCGAGCGCCATCGGCAGCTCGGCGAAGCCGGCGCATTTGTCGACCAGGCCATCGATGCCTTCGCGCAGCAGCCTGTCCAGCAGTCCCGGGTGGCGGGCACCGGTCAGCACCACCACCGGCAGGCCCGGATGACGCTCGCGCAGTGCGCCCAGCAGCGCAGGGCCGTCGGGGCCGACGCCGGGCATGGACAGGTCGGTGAGGATGGCATGGCAGGTTTCACGCTGCAGCAGGTCGAGCAGCTGGGCACCGTCGGCCGCGCTGCCGGCCACCTGCATCTGGTGAGCCTCCAGCACGATACGGATGCCATGCAGTACAACCGGATGGTCGTCGGCGATGATGATGCGCGGTTGCACGCGGGATCCTCGGGGAAGCGGAGCGGCGCACCGGAGGTGGCCAGTACCGATTCTGCAAAGCCGACCCGGGCACGGGTATAGGAAAGTTCCGAATCATCGGCGGGTGAACCCGGGAACTGCGGTAGTGGAAGTTCCATCTGCTGATAGCTGCCAGCTATGTGCGCTGTGCATCGGGACATTACCGACCATCGGGTAAGCTAGCGCCCTCGTTTGCACAGGAATTCCAGGTGGCTGACTCCCCCAACGCATCCCCCGCGCCGGCCGGCGCGCTGGAAGGCCAGAAACTGCTGTTGTGTGTCGGCGGCGGGATTGCGGCTTACAAGGCCCTGGAACTGGTGCGGCGGCTGCGCGATGCCGGGGCGCTGGTGCAGGTGGCGATGACTGCCGGCGCCCAGCAGTTCGTGACCCCGCTCAGTTTCCAGGCCCTGTCCGGGCAGCCGACCCGCACTACGTTGTGGGACAGCGCCGCCGAACAGGCCATGGGCCACATCGAGCTGGCGCGCTGGGCCGACCGCATCGTGATCGCACCGGGCACCGCCGACCTGCTGGCGCGCCTGGCCCATGGTCACGCCGACGACCTGGTCAGCACGTTGTGCCTGGCCAGTACCGCGCCGCTGACCGTGTGTCCGGCGATGAACCATCGCATGTGGCTGCATCCGGCCACGCAGGCCAACATCGCACTGCTGCGCCAGCGGGGCGCGCAGGTGATCGGACCGGTCGACGGGCCGTTGGCCGAGGGTGAGTCCGGCCCGGGGCGGCTGGCCGAGCCGGGTGACATCGTTGCCGCGCTGGCGGCCAACGGCAATGCCGTGGCGCCTGCCGCGCCCGCGGCAACCCGCGCGCTGCAGGGACTGCGTGTGCTGATCAGCGCCGGACCCACCTACGAGGACATCGACCCGGTGCGCTACGTCGGCAACCGCAGCAGCGGCAAGATGGGCTTCGCACTGGCCGCGGCCGCGGCGACGATGGGGGCGCAGGTGGTGCTGGTCAGTGGTCCCGTGCAGCTGCCGACGCCGGTCGGCGTGCAGCGCGTCGATGTGCGCTCGGCCGCACAGATGCGCGACGCCGTGCTCTCATCGCTGCCGGCCGACATCTATATCGGTGCCGCCGCCGTGTCCGACTACACCCCGCGGCAGGTGGCGCCGCAGAAGCTGAAGAAGACCGCCGACAGCCAGTCACTGGTGATCGAACTGGTGCGTACCCCGGACATCCTGGCCGAGGTGGCCGCGCAGACGCAGTCGCTGAAGCTGGTGGTCGGTTTCGCCGCCGAAACCCACGACGTGGAGAAGTACGCGCGTGGCAAGCTGGTCGACAAACGCCTGGATCTGGTGATCGCCAACCAGGTCGGCATCAGTGGCGGTGGCTTCGAAAGTGACAACAACGCCGCCACGGCCTTCTGGCAGGACGGCGAACAGGTATTCCCGGCGACCTCCAAGCGCGAGCTGGCCGAACAACTGCTGGCGCTGATCGCGCGGAGGCTTCAGGCATGACCCAGGTGATTTCATCGCAACCGTTGCAGGTCAAACTGCTCGATCCGCGCTTCGGCGACAGCTGGCCGCTGCCGGCGTATGCCACCGAGGCCAGTGCCGGCATGGACCTGCGCGCAGCGCTGGACACCGCGCTGACTTTGCAGCCGGGCGATACCGCGCTGGTTCCCAGTGGCCTGGCCATCCACATTGCCGATCCGCACCTGTGCGCGGTCATCCTGCCGCGTTCGGGACTGGGCCATCGCCACGGCATCGTCCTCGGCAACGGCACCGGCCTCATCGACGCCGACTACCAGGGTCCGCTGCTGATCAGCGTCTGGAACCGGGGCCGCGAGGCCTTCACGATCGAGCCGGGTGACCGCATCGCGCAGCTGGTGGTGGTTCCGATTGCCCGCGTCAGCCTGCAGGTGGTGGATACTTTCACCGACAGCGTGCGGGGAACGGGTGGATTCGGCCATACCGGGGTGCGTTGACGGGGGACATCGATGAGCGGCATCGGGGAAAGGCAGCAGGGACGGTCGTTGGGGCGCAGCGCACCGCTGCTGGCAGTGCTGCTCGTGTTGCTGGCCGGCTGGTTCGGCTGGAGCGCCGTGCAGCAGTGGCGCCAGGAGGCAGGTGGCAAGGCGCTGGAAGAGGCGCGTGACCAGGCCGTGCAGGGCCTGCAACAGGCCGCCAGTGGCCAGTTGCAGCAGCTGCAGCAGCAGTTGAAGAACGAGCGCCTGCAGCAGGCGCTGCAGGCCGGCGATGCGTCCGCCGCTGCGCTGGCCCTGCGCGAGAGCTGGTCCGGCGTGGAGCGGGTGGAGGTGCTGGGCGCCGACCTGGCCGCTGCCTACGCCGATCCGGCCACCTTTGGCTATGCGCGCCTGGCCCTGCTGGAGCAGGCATTGGGCGAGGACCGGCCGAGCCTGCGGGTGGTCCGCGATGGGGGAGGCAACCGCCTCGGCCTGGCTGCGCCGGTGCAACTGGGCAGTCTGGGGCCGGCGGTGGTCTACGTCCGTCAGCCGCTGCTGCGCCTGACCGCGCCGCTGGATCAGATCCGCGCACCTGCCAGTGGTTTCCTCGGCCTGCGCCAGGGCACGCACGATCTGGTCACCCAGGGCGATTCCGGCCTGGCGCAGATCGCCGAGGCGCAGGCCAGGCCGATTGCCGGCACCCCGCTGCGGCTGGCAGCGGCCGTGCCCAACGTCGAACCCGGCCCGCTCGGTCTGGGCGCGCTGGCCAGCGGCATCGTCGCGCTGCTGCTGGCCTTCATCGCCGTGCTGCTGCTGGTCGGTCGCGACCGCCTGCCGAAGCGCCTGCCGCTGCCGCGGCGCACGTCCGCCGTCGAGGTGGATGAGGGCCCGACGCTGCGCGAGAGCCTGCAGATGGCGCCGCCACAGGCCGCCGAAGCTGCCGCCGACGCCACAGTGGCCCCTCCGCCGCCGGTCCCGGCGGAAGCGCTGGCAGCGGGCATCTTCCGGGCCTACGACATCCGCGGTGTGGTGGGCAGCGAACTGACGGCAAAGACCGCCGCGCTGATCGGCCAGGCCATCGGTACCGCTGCGCTGGAACAGGGCCTGCGCGAGGTGGTGATCGGCCGTGACGGGCGCCTGTCCGGCCCCGAGCTGGCAGCCGGCCTGGCCGAAGGCCTGCGCCGTGCCGGCTGCGCGGTCATCGACATCGGCCTGGCGCCCACGCCGGTCGTCTATTACGCCGCATTCCACCTGCGTACCGGCACCTGCGTGGCGGTGACCGGCAGCCACAATCCTCCCGAGTACAACGGCTTCAAGGTCGTCATCGGCGGCGAAACGCTGTCCGGCGATGCCATCACCGGCCTGTACCAGCGCATCGTCGAGGGCCGCCTGGTGCAGGCGGCCGAACCGGGTGACTACCAGCAGCGCGATGTCGGCGCCGATTACATCCAGCGGATCGCCGACGATGTGCAGCTCGACCGCCCGCTGAAGGTGGTGGCCGACGCCGGCAACGGGGTTGCCGGTGCGCTGGCCCCGCAGCTGCTGGAAGCGATCGGTGCCGAGGTGATTCCGCTTTACTGCGATGTTGATGGCACCTTCCCCAATCATCATCCCGACCCCAGCGAGCCGGACAACCTGCAGGACCTCGTACAGACGGTCAAACGCTTTGGCGCTGATCTCGGCGTGGCCTTCGACGGTGATGGCGACCGCCTGGGCGTGGTCACCGGCGAGGGCAGGATCATCTACGCCGACCGCCTGCTGATGCTCTTCGCCGCCGATGTGCTGATGCGCAATCCCGGGGCGATGGTGATCTACGACGTGAAGTGCACGGGCAAGCTGTCCGACCACGTGCTGCGCAACGGCGGCAGCCCGCTGATGTGGAAGACCGGGCACTCGCTGATGAAGGCGAAGATGCGCGAGACCGACGCCGAGCTGGCGGGCGAGATGAGCGGCCACTTCTTCTTCAAGGAACGCTGGTTCGGCTTCGATGACGGGCTGTACGCCGCCGCGCGCCTGCTGGAGATCCTGGCCCAGCGCGAGGAAACCCCGGATGAGGTGCTGTCCGGACTGCCGGAGATGGTGGCCACACCGGAGCTGAAGGTGCCGGTGTCCGAGGGTACGCCGCACGCCCTGGTGGCGATGCTGGTGGCGGCAGCGCAGTCGCCGGACAACCCGTATGTGGGTGGCCGCCTGTCGACCATCGACGGCCTGCGTGTGGATTTCCCCGACGGCTGGGGACTGGTGCGCGCCTCCAACACCACTCCGGTACTGGTGCTGCGCTTCGAGGGCGACGACGAGGCGGCGCTGGAGCGCATCCAGGCACTGTTCCGCAGCCAGCTGCAGCCGATCGTTGGCGACACCCCGCTGGGGTTCTGATCGATCCGGGTGGGTGCCGACCGTTGGTCGGCACACCCTCACCCCTTGAACCGCAATCCGACGCCAGGTTCGGTGAACAGGTAGCGTGAATCCAGCGCCGAATCGCCCAGCTTGTGCCGCAGCTTGCCCACCAGGATGCGCAGGTAGTGCGTGTCGTGCTGGTGGGTGGGTCCCCAGATCTCCTGCAGGATCTGCGGCTGGGTGACCACCCGGCCGGCATTGCGCAGCAGCAGCGACAGCAGCGCGTACTCCTTGCGGGTCAGCGCCACCGGTTCGCCCGCGATCGCCACCTCCCGGCGCACCAGGTCCACATGCAGATGGCCGTCGTCGAATACCGGAGGCGTGCCATCGGTCGGCACGCTGCGTGTCCGCAACAGCGCGCGCACCCGCGCCATCAGTTCCTGCGTGCCGAAGGGCTTGGTCACATAGTCGTTGGCACCGTTGTCCAGCGCCCGCACCTTTTCCGCTTCTCCGGCACGTACGGTCAGCATGATGACCGGGACCTGGCTCCATTGCCGCAGTTGCTCCAGCACCTGGTGGCCCTCCATGTCCGGCAGGCCGATATCCAGGATCACCAGGTCCATATCCTCGCTGGCAGCCAGCTGCAGGCCTTCCTGGCCGGTCGCGGCCTGCCTGACCTGATAGCCCTGCGCCCGCAGGCTGATATCCAGGAAACGGCGGATCTGGGTCTCGTCATCGATCACCAGCACGCGCGGGGCCGGTACGCTCGCATCAATCGGGGTCGGGCTCATCGTGGGAGGCTGGCTTGAGCAGGGGCAGGGTGATGCGGATCAGGGTACCGCGACCGTCACGTCCCGGCAGCGCCTGCACGCTGCCGCCATGCGCGCCGATCATTCCCTGGCAGATGGTCAGGCCCAGACCGGTACCATGGCGGCCACGGTCGCCACGCTCGACGCTGTAGAACATGTCGAAGATGCGTGCCCGCTCTTCGTCGGGGATGCCGGGACCGGCATCGATCACGTCGATGCGCAGTTGGCCGTCCAGTTCGCGCGCCTGCACCTGTACCGCGGCATCGGCGGGGGAGAACTTGGCCGCATTCTCCATGACATTGAATACCGCCTGCTCGACCAGCGCCGGATGCACCCAGATCGGCGCCAGGGTCGGCGGGATATCCAGTTCCAGCCTCACGTTGGGCTGGTAGCGCTGCAGCCGTCGCGCGGCCGACCCGATCAACTCGTCCACCCCGATCCAGTCGCGGTTGATCTTCAGGCCTTCGTGGCCCAGCCGGGTCATGTCCAGCAGGTTCTGGATGTAGCGGTCCAGCCGTTCGCCTTCGACCAGGATGGTGTCCAGCAGCGCGCGGCGGTCAGCCACGTCCATCGCCGTGCCATAGCTGGCCAGGCTGTCGGCCGATCCGATCATCGCCGCCAGCGGCGAGCGCAGATCGTGCGATACCGAAGACAACAGAGCAGAGCGCAGGCGCTCGGTCTCGTTGCTGACGTGCGCCCGCTCCAGCTCGGCCACCAGCCGCGTGCGCAATGCCGCCTGGGCAATGTCGTCCACCATCGCTTCGGCCAGCTGGCGCTGCTCGGGCAGCAGGCGTGCACCTGGCAGATACAGGCCGGCCACGCCGATTGCACGGTCCTCGCCATCAAGCAGGGGCAGGAACCACCATTGCGCGCCGGCCAGCGTATCGGTGAAACGCCCGCTGGGCTGGCCGTGGCGCAGCGCCCAGTCGGCGGCAGCCAGGTCGGTGTCGCCGGGCAGGGTGCGGCCGCCGGCGGTGGTGTCCACGCCGATCCGCAGCCATGCCGGCACGTCCATCGCCTGCTCCAGCGCATGGCGGCCGGCCAGTGCCACCTCGCCATCGCCGGCAGCGCTGGCCAGCTGTCGCCCCAGCTGCTGCCGCGCGCGCGCATGCCGGTTGGCGGCCCGCAGGGCGATCACCTGCATGCGCAGCCGTGATGCCAGGCGCCCGGCCACCAGTGCCGCTGCCAGGAACAGGAACACGGTGATCACGCCTTGGCGTGCGCCGATGGCGAAGGTGAAGCGTGGTGCGATGAACAGGAAGTTGTAGGCGAGGAAGCACAGGATCGCGGCCATGACCGCCACGCTGGCGCGGGTGCGGGCTGCGACCAGCACGACCGCCACGATGAACACCATCGACAGGTCGGCCATGCCCACCCAGCGTTCAACCAGCCACGCGACCAGGCAGGCCAGCGCGGTGGCGAGCAGGGCCTGCAGTGGTTCGTGGTTGATGCCGCGCGCCGGCGGCAACAGGCCTTCGCGGCGTGAACGCGCACGTGCCTGCGGCGTGCTGATGATGGTGATCTCGTAGTGCGCACCGCGCTGGATCAGCTGCTGGGTCAGGGTGCGGTTGAACATCCGTGCCAGCGGCCGCTCGCGGGTGCGGCCCAGCACCAGGGTCGAGACACCGTTGTGCGCGGCGTGGTCGAGCAGGGCATCGGCGATGCTGGAGCCATGCAGCAGTTCGGCATCGCCGCCCAGGCGACGTGCCAGCGCGAACGCCGCGTCGATCTCGCGTCGGGTCGCTTCGTCCTGGCGTCGTCCCTGCACCGTCACCACCGTCCACGGCGCATCGCGCCGTTCGGCAATGCGGCGCGCGACCCGCACCAGATACTCGCTCTGCCCGCCACCATCGATCGCCACCAGTACGCCGCGGCGCAGCGGCAGGTTGCCCTCGCCGCGTGCGGCACGGGTCTCGCGCAGGCTGCTGTCGACACGATCAGCGGCTTCCTGCATGGCCAGCTCGCGCAGTGCGGTCAGGTTGGCCGGCGAGAAGAACGCCTGCAGTGCCTGTGCCGCCTGCTCCGGCACGTACACCTTGCCCTGCTGCAGGCGGGCGATCAGTTCGCGTGGCGGCAGGTCCACCAGCACGATGTCGTGCAGGCGGTCGAGCACACCGTCCGGCACGGTTTCGCTGACGCGCACCCCGGTGATGCGCATCACTACGTCGTTGAGGCTTTCCAGGTGCTGGATGTTGACCGTGGTCCAGACATCGATGCCCGCATCCAGCAGCTCCATGACATCCTGCCAGCGTCGCTCGTGGCGGCTGCCCGGTGCATTGCGATGTGCCAGTTCGTCGACCAGCACCAGCGCCGGGCGCCGCGCCAGCACGGCATCCAGGTCCATTTCCTGCAGGGCGTGGCCGTGGTAGGCCACGTCCTTCAGCGGCAGCCGTGGCAGTCCTTCCAGCAACGCCTGGGTATCGGCACGGCCATGCGTCTCCACCAGCCCCACCACCAGGTCGACCCCGCGGCGCAGCTGTTCCTGCGCGCGGTTGAGCATCGTGTAGGTCTTGCCCACGCCCGGCGCCGCGCCGAGGAATACCGTCAGCTTGCCACCGGCTTCGCGTTGCAGGCCTTCCACCAGGGCGTCGGCCTGGCGGGTTCGCAGGTCAGTCATGGCGGCCATTGTGCGCGCAGCGGGTGCACGATCGCATCACGGCCTGGCGGCTGCGTGGTCCAGCGCGAAGTTCAGCGTCACCACGTTCACCCGCGGCTGGCCGAACACGCCCCATTGGCGTCCCTCGGTGTGGGCCTGCAGCAGCGCCTGCACACGTTCCACCGGCAGGCCCCGGGCACGCGCCACGCGGGCCACCTGCAGCTGCGCCGCCGCCGGCGTCAGCTGCGGATCGAGCCCGCCGCCGGATTGGGTGACGAGGTCCGCCGGCACCTGGTCCGGTGCGACGCCTTCGCGCGCTGCGACCGCAGCCGTGCTTGCGGTGACGCGCTCGATCAACGTAGGGTTGCTGCGTGCCAGGTTGGAGCCGGCCGCCGCCATCGGGTCATAGTTGGCGGCCGATGGCCGCGCCTGGAAGTAGCCATCGCCAGCGAACGGCTGCGCCAGCCACGCCGACGCACGCACCTGGCCGCTGCCATCGCGCAGCAGGCTGCCTTCGGCCTGCATCGGGTACGCCAGGCCGGCAAAACCGGTGGCGATGCCGGCGTAGACCGCACCGGCCAGCAGCAGGGTCGCCACACCCAGGCCGATCGCCGGGCGCCAGCTGGCGTCGTCCTGCAGGCGGGCCATGCGGGATGCGGCCTTGGCTTCGCGCGGAAGGGAAGAAGAAGTGGAAGCAGAGCGGTTCATGAGCCGGATACCAGGACAAGAAGGAGGTCGATCGCCTTGATCGCCGCGAACGGCAGCAGCACGCCACCCAGGCCGTACACCAGCATGTTCCGGCGCAGGAGCGCGGTGGCCGTGGCCGGGCGGAAGCGCACGCCCCGCAGAGCCAGCGGAATCAGAGCGGGAATCACCAGGGCGTTGAAGATCAGCGCGGCCAGCACCGCGTTGCGCGGACTGGACAGCTGCATCACGTTCAGCGCCGCCATCGCGGGTACCGCCGCGGCGAACAGCGCCGGCAGGATCGCGAAGTACTTGGAGACATCGTTGGCCAGCGAGAAGGTGGTCAGCGCGCCGCGGGTGATCAGCTGCTGCTTGCCTACCTCCACCACCGCCAGCAGCTTGGCCGGATCCGAATCCAGGTCGACCATGTTGCCGGCTTCCTTGGCGGCCTGCGTGCCGGAGTTCATGGCCAGCCCGATGTCGGCCTGGGCCAGCGCCGGCGCATCGTTGGTGCCATCGCCGACCATCGCCACCAGACGGCCCCCGGCCTGTTCCTGGCGGATGCGTGCCAGCTTGTCCTCGGGCCGGGCTTCGGCGATGTAGTCGTCGACGCCGGCTTCGGCAGCGATGGCGGCCGCGGTCAGCGGGTTGTCACCGGTGATCATTACCGTCCGGATGCCCATCGCCCTCAGCTGTGCGAACTTCTCGCGCATGCCGTGCTTGACCACGTCCGACAGTTCGATCACGCCCAGCACATGGCGACCTTCCGCCACCACCAGCGGCGTGGCGCCGTTGCGGGCGACCTGTTCGACGCGCCCGCCCAGCTCGGCCGGCACCACGCCTCCCTGCGCCTGCACATGGTTGCGGATCGCATCCAGCGCACCCTTGCGGATCTGCCGGCCATGGGCAAGGTCAACGCCGGACATGCGGGTCTGCGCACTGAAGGCCAGGTAGACGGCCTGCTCCGGCTCGGCGGTGGTGCACCCCTGCTCGCGTGCCAGGCGCACGATCGACTTGCCTTCCGGGGTCGGGTCGGCCAGAGAGGACAACAGGGCCGCGTCGCGCAGCTGGCTGGCGTCGATCCCGGCCAACGCATGGAAGTGGCTGGCCTGGCGGTCGCCGTAGGTGATGGTGCCGGTCTTGTCCAGCAGCAGCACATCGACGTCGCCGGCCACTTCCACCGCCTTGCCCGACTTGGCCAGCACGTTGGCCGCCAGGGCGCGGTTCATGCCGGCGATGCCGATGGCCGGCAGCAATCCGCCGATGGTGGTCGGGATCAGGCAGACCAGCAGTGCGATCAGCAGCAGTGGATCGACCTGGACGCCGACATGGGCGCCGATGGCCGGCAATGTCGCCACCACCACCAGGAAGGTCAGCGTCATCGCCGCCAGCAGCAGGGTCAGGGCGACCTCGTTCGGTGTCTTCTGCCGGTTGGCGCCTTCCACCAGCGCGATCATCCGGTCCAGGAAGCTGTGGCCCGGCTCGGCGGTCACACGCACGACGATCTGGTCGGACAGCACCTTGGTACCGCCGATCACGCCGGAGCGATCGGTACCCGCTTCGCGCAGCACCGGTGCCGATTCGCCGGTTACCGCCGCTTCGTTGATGGTGGCCAGGCCCTGCACGATCTCGCCATCGGCTGGCACCAGCTCGCCGGCACTGACGATGACGTGGTCGCCCGGGCGCAGTTCGGCGGCCGGCACCTGCGTTTCTGCGGCCCCTGGCTGCGGGGCGGCCAGTCGGCGCGCCACCAGGTCCTGGCGGGCACGGCGCAACGATGCGGCCTGGCCCCGCCCGCGTGCTTCGGCGACGGCCTCGGCGAAGTTGCCGAACAATACGGTGACCAGCAGGATCGCGGTCACCGCCAGGCCGAAGCCCAGTGGAGCGTTGCCGGTCAGGGTGATGGTCGCGGCGACGATCGTGCCGGCCATCACCACCGCCATCACCGGGCTGCGCACCAGATGCATCGGTGAAAGCTTGCGTACGGCGTCGACCAGTGCGCGGCGCAGGCCGGCCGCATCGAGCAGGGCAGGGCGTGACGCAAGCGGGTTACGGGTTGAGGTTGCGTGGCTACTCATGGGGGTGTCCTCAATGCAGTCCCAGGCTCAGGTGGTCGGCGATCGGGCCAAGCACCAGCGCCGGCATGAACTGCAGCACGGTCAGGATGACGATCACCGACACCAGGGTCAGGGCGAACGTCGGGGTTTCGATCTGCAGGCTGCCCGCTGATTCCGGTGCCTGCCGCTTGGCGGCGAGCTGGGCAGCAACCACCAGCGGAATCACCAGCAGCGGAAAGCGACCCAGCAGCAGCACCAGCGAGCAGCTCAGGTTCCACCACGGCGTGGCATCACCCAGTCCCTCGAAGCCCGAACCGTTGTTGGCGTAGGCCGATACGTATTCGTAGAACACCTGGCTGATGCCGTGGAAGCCGGGATTGGAGGTGCCGGCCAGGCCGGGCACGGCCAGAGTGACCGCGGTGAACACCAGCAGGGTGATGGGCTGCAGCAGCACCAGCAGGGCCAGCAGGCGCACCTGCGGGGTCTCCAGCTTGCGACCGAACAGTTCCGGCGTCCGGCCCGTCATCAACCCCGCCAGGAACACGCCCAGCAACAGGTAGACGATGAACTGCTGCAGGCCGCAGCCGATGCCACCCCAGATCGCACTGACCAGCATGTTGACCAGGGCAATGCCACCGCTCAGCGGGGCCAGCGAATCGTGCATGCCGTTCACCGAGCCATTGGACACCTGCGTCGTCACCGCCGCCCACAACGCGGTGCCGTCGGCGCCGAAACGTACTTCCTTGCCCTCCATCAGCAGGGGCGTGGCCGCACTGGCACTGTGGCCTTCGCTCCACACCATGGCGCCGGTGGACAGCAGCGACATTCCCAGCATGCAGACGAACACCAGCGCGCCGAAGCGACGTCGCCCGGTGAATGCCCCGATCATGAAGATCACCGCCATCGGTACCAGCAGGATGCCGATCACTTCGAGAAGGTTCGAAACCGGCGTCGGATTCTCCAGCGGGAAGCTGCTGTTCGGGCCATACCAGCCGCCGCCGTTGGCGCCCAGCTGCTTGGCGGCGACCATCGCCGCGACCGGACCCAGCGGCAGCTTCTGCGTCGTCATGCCGGCGGAGGCATCGATCGGCGTAGCCTGCGGCCCCGCCGCCAGCGTCGATGGCACGCCCTGGCTGGTCAGCAGCAGTGTCCACAGCAGGCACAGCGGCAACAGGACGCGCACGCACAGGCGCACCACGTCGGTGTAGTAGTTGCCCACTGCGACCTGGCGGTCATCGCCGGCGCTGCCTGTGGCCGACTGCGGCGCCGGCGCGAACAGCGCGCGCAGTGTGGCCACCGCCAGCGCCAGGCCCATCATCGGGGTCACCACCTGCAGACCAGTGATCCCGGTCATCTGCGAGAGGTAGGACAGCTGCGCCTGGCCCGAATAGTGCTGCTGGTTGGTGTTGGTCAGGAACGAGATCATCGTGTGCAGCGCGGTGTCCCAGCGCATGTTCGGGATCTGGTCCGGATTCAGCGGCAACCACGCCTGGGTCATGAACACCGCCAAGGTCAGCACCGCCACCACCCCATTGCTGAGCAGGAATGCCAGCACGTAGCCACGCCAGGACATCGAGCGTGCGGGATCGACGCCGAAGACCTTGTACAGCGGCGTTTCGATCCAACGGAACAGCACGTCGACCTTCATCGGCGTGCCGCGCATCACGCGCGCCAGGTACAGTCCCAGCGGCCATGCCAGCGCGACGCTGGCAGCAAGAATGACAAGAATTTCAATCATGGCCGGCTCCGCTCAGAACGACTCGGGCCGCAGCACGACATACAGAAGATAGGCGGCGGCGATCAGCACCAGCACGCCACACACCAACGACAGCCAGGGGGACATGGGAATTGCGTCCTGGTGGAACCCCTCCACCTCAGGCCGTCATGGTCGGCCTGCGCCCCGTAAACGCACTACCCGGCGGACCGGGCCGGCGCGTAAAGACTGCATAAATTCCGCGCGTCAGGCCGTAACCTGGCCACGGGTAGCGCCGGGCCATGCCCGGCGGCAGGAGCGTTTTCAGCCAGCCGGGGCAGCCGGCGCCAGGCCCTTCAGCTCGCGATAGCGCTGCAGGGTGCTTTCGATCTCCGCCTTCAACGCCTGCTGCTGCTGCAGGAAGCCGGACTGCAGGCGCTGCTGCGACTGCAGTTGTACGTGCCGCTGGCGGATCGCTTCGGCCTGCGGGTCGCCCACCTTGGCGCCCGCCAGCTCGCGGTCGCCGGCCGCCGACAGCAGCGCGACCAGCGATTCACGCAGGCTGGCCACGTTGTACTGGGCGGTCTTGAGGTTGTTGTCGAGCACTTCCTGGCGCTCGGCGAACACCCGCCGCAGGTCGTCTTCGCTGCCGTAGGTGGTCAGCATCGCCTGCTCGGTGCGCTGGCGGGTCTGCTCGGCCATCCGGTCCAGCTGCTGCTGTGCCGCCGCGGTACTGGCGGCGGCACGTTCTTCGTCGGTCAGCGCGCGCTGCACCTGCGCATTGCGCAGCCCACTGCGGGCATTGAACTCGTCGCGCGCGTGGTTGACCGCATCGGCAGGAAGCGCATCGGTGCAGATCCGTTCCTGGCCCTCGTTCCAGCAGTACAGCTTCTTCTCGACCTTGTCGCCGCCCCGCGACTGCCCCGCCACGATGAACGGCAGGGCCAGCAGCAGGCCGGCGAAGAGAACAGCAGGAATTCGGGACATGCGACCTTCCCCCTGGCGGTCAGCGTGTGGAGCGGACGCCGTACTGGGCCCGATAGGCTTCCAGCGGCTGCCGGTAGCCGACAAGTTCCGGGTTTCCCGAGGCGAAATCAAGCAGGTCGCCCAGCGAAGCCACTGCGATCACCGGGATGCCGGCTTCCTCGGCCACTGCCTGCGCCGCGGAGCGGCGATCGGCTTCCGAAGCGATCTCCTGGCGATCCAGAGCGACCACAATGCCGGCCGGAGTGCCGCCTGCCGCGCGGATGATGGCCAGCGCTTCGCGGATCGCAGTACCCGCAGTGATCACGTCATCGACGATCAGCACGCGCTTGCCATTCATGTCGGCGCCGATCAGCTGGCCGCCTTCGCCATGGTCCTTGGCTTCCTTGCGGTTGAACGACAGCGGCAGGTCGCGGCCACGCTGGGCCAGCTCGCAGGCCATTGCCGTGGCCAGCGGAATGCCCTTGTAGGCCGGGCCGAACACCACGTCGTACTTGACCCCGCTGGCGTCGATGGCATCGGCATAACAGGCGCCGAGCTGGGACAGCAGCGAGCCGGAGTCGAAGCGACCGGCGTTGAAGAAATAGGGGCTCAGCCGGCCGGACTTGAGGGTGAACTGGCCGAAGCGCAGGGCGTCGGCGGTCAGGGCCAGCTGCAGGAAACGGTGACGGTGGTCGCTCATCAAAACTCGATTCATCTTCATTTGGAGCACAAATCCTAATGCAGCCGGGCCTTCCGCGCTCGTCGGCGCTCTTCCGGGGGGCCGTCCGGCCGCGTCCGCCGGACTGCGCAGCCCAGCAGCCAACCGGTATGCTTGCCCGGTTTCCCGCCGTAGGTCCCCTGCATGCGCATCATCAGTTTCAACGCCAATGGCATCCGTTCCGCCGCGACCAAAGGCTTCCTCGACTGGTTCCGCGCCCAGGACGCCGACGTCCTGTGCCTCCAGGAGACCAAGGCCCAGGAAGACCAGCTGACCGACCCGATGTTCCGGCCCGACGGACACCATTGCTTCTACCGCGATGCCATCACCAAGAAGGGCTACAGCGGCGTGGCGATCTACAGCAGGCGGGAACCGGACCAGGTCATCACCTCGCTGGGCTGGGCGCCGTTCGACGATGAGGGGCGCTATATCGAGGCGCGCTTCGGCAACCTCAGCGTGGTGTCCTTCTACATTCCGTCCGGCAGCTCCGGCGACCTGCGCCAGGGATTCAAGTTCGAAGTGATGGAGTGGCTGCGGCCGATCCTGGAGGAGTGGGCGCGCAGCGGTCGCGACTACGTGCTGTGTGGCGACTGGAACATCGTGCGGTCGGCGCTGGACATCAGGAACTGGAAGTCCAACCAGAAGAATTCCGGCTGTCTGCCCGAAGAGCGCGACTGGCTCAACGCGCTGTGCGCCGATCATGGCCAGGCCACCGACGTGGCGGCCGGTCGTGGCTGGGCCGATGCGTATCGCCTGCTCAATCCCACCGGGGAGGACTACACCTGGTGGAGCAACCGCGGGGCGGCCCGCGCCAACAACGTGGGATGGCGCATCGACTACCAGTTCATCACGCCGGGCCTGCGCGACAAACTGCGTGGCTGCTCGATCTACCGCGAAGAGCGCTTCTCCGACCACGCCCCGTTCACCGTGGACTACGACCTGTGAGCGAGGCGGCCAGGCCGGTCAGCTACAAAGGCTGGGCAGGAATCAAGCGCGCCTTCGGTACACCGTCGGCGCTGACCATGGCCATGCTGGGTTTCGGCAGTGGCCTGCCGTTCCTGCTGATCGCGTCGCAGACCTTGTCCACGCGCCTGCGCGATGTGGGGCTGGACCTGGGCAGCATCGGCCTGATCAGCCTGGCCAGTTTCTTCTACCTGCTCAAGTTCCTGTGGGCACCGCTGCTGGATCGGTATGCCTTCCCGTTGCTGGGCCGGCTCGGCCGTCGTCGCTCCTGGCTGCTGATATCGCAGGTCATGGTGCTGGTCGGACTGATCGCGCTGGCCTTCGTGCGCCCCGAACAGGGCGTCTGGCCCCTGGTGATGTGGGTGCTGGTGGCGTCCTTTGCCGGCGCCACCCAGGATTCGGCCGTGGATGCCTACCGTATCGAGATCGCGCCGCAGACCGCTCAGGCCGCGCTGGCGGCCACCTACACGTTGGGTTACCGGATCGGCCTGATCCTGGCCGGTGCCGGCGCGCTGTATCTGGCCCAGTTTGAAGGCTGGGTCATCGCGTATCTGGCAATGGCCGCCCTGATGCTGCTGCCGATCATCACCACGCTGCTGTGCGCCGAACCGGAGCGTCCCGCCACCGCCGTGCAGCGCCGCATCGATGTCGCCGAAGCCTTCGTCCAGCCGATCACAAGTTTCTTCAGCCGCAACGGCGTCGCATTGGCGCTGGTGCTGCTGGCCTTTGTCGGCCTGTTCAAGTTCCCTGACCAGGTGATCGGGGTGATGGCGGGGCCGTTCTACCTCGATTCCGGCTTCGACAAGGCCGACATCGCCACGGTCTCCAAACTGTTCGGGGTGTGGATGGGCATCGGCGGTGCCTTCCTGGGAGGCATCGCGGTGGCCGCGTTTGGCTTCCGGCGCATGCTGCTGGTGGCAGCACTGGGCGTGGCGCTGTCCAATCTGGCCTTCCTGCTGATGGCGCACAACCCGGGCAAGCTGTGGGCGTTCTATGCCGCCCTCAGTGCCGACAACCTGTTCCAGGGCTTTGCAGGCACCGTGCTGGTCGCCTTCATGTCGTCGTTGACGGACCGCAACTTCACCGCCACCCAGTATGCGCTGCTGGTCTCCCTGGCCAACCTGCCCGGCAAGTTCGTCGGCGGTGTGTCGGGCTACATCGTCGAGGCCACCTCCTACAGCACGTTCTTCATCCTCAGCTCGGTCACCGTGGTGCCGACCCTGCTGCTGCTGGTCTGGCTGTGGCCGCGCATCGTCGACCGCGGGCCACCGCCGGCCGCCTGATTGCCTGCCCGCCCGGTCTGCGGGATCATCGCCCCCGACGCGCCGAGGGGGCGGTGCCCTGCGAACGGGGAAGTGAGCATGGCTGATGTTGTGCTGCGGGACCTGGACCCGCTGCTGCTGGAACGCATCCGGCGGGTCGCGGTTGCCCGTGGCTGGAGCCACGAACAGACCTGTGCGGCGTTGCTGGAACAAGGGTTGTTCAGCAGCGAGCTGGAGGTCCGCTCCGGTTTTGGCGATACCGAGGTCGATGCGCTCGCTGCGGCCATCATCGCGCTGCAGGCGCTGCCGGCCGGGCAGGGCTTCGATTGATCTGATACCTCACCGCCGGGCATGGCCCGGCGCTACCAGTTGGTCGCCGAAGGGCGCGCGCCGGGCCACGCCCGGCGGAGGATGCCGAAGGGGGTAGCGCCGGGCCATGCCCGGCGGCGGGTGCCGCCTCAGGCCAGATGGATCGCGCCGAGAATCCGCGGCCCCTTTGCGCCGGTGACACTCGGCAGGTTCCCCGCCAGCCCGTCCATCGTCCGCTGCGCCAGCCAGGCGAAGCCCATGGCTTCCACGTACTCCGGGTCCAACCCATGCACGGCGCTGGATTCCACCTGCAGCGCCGGCAGCCGTTCGGCCAGCCGTTTCATCAACTGCCGGTTGTGCACGCCGCCGCCACAGACCAGCAGGCGGCGTGTCTGCGGCTGCTGCGCCAGCAGCGCATCGGCCACGGTCGCCACGGTCAGCTCAAGCAGGGTCGCCTGCACATCGGCAGCGGCGTACTGGCCTTCACCCATGTGCGCCTCCGCCCACGCCAGATGGAACTGTTCGCGACCGGTACTCTTCGGCGGGGGCAGGTCGAACCAGGGGTCCGCACGCCAGCCCGCCAGCAGGGGGCCATCCACCACACCGCTGGCGGCATAGGCGCCTTCGGCATCGAAGGTGCGCCCGGTGTGGCGCTGGCACCAGGCATCCATCAGCGCATTGGCTGGACCGGTGTCGAAGCCGCGTACGGCACCCTCCCGCGGGATCAGGGTCAGATTGGCGATGCCGCCCAGGTTGAGCACGGCCCGGTCCTCGTCGGCCGTGCCCAGCATGCCAAGGTGGAAGGCCGGCATCAGCGGTGCGCCATGACCGCCGGCAGCCACGTCGCGGCGGCGGAAATCGCACACCGTGGTGATCCCGGTCAGCTCGGCGATGCGGTTGCCGTCGCCCAGCTGCACGGTGAAGGCCGGATCGGCCAGCGGCCGGTGGCGCACGGTCTGCCCATGCGAGCCGATCGCCCGCACCCGGGTGCGGTCCACGCCGGATTCGTCCAGCAACTGGTTGGCGGCGTCGGCGAAGGCGATCGCGATCCGCGCGTCGAGTTCGCCAAGCTCCTCCAGCGATGCCAGCGGCCCCCCTTCGCCCAGCGCCACCAGCCGCGCGCGCAGCAGGGGCTCCCAGCGCGCGGTCAGGCCATGCACGAAGCGGCAGCCGCCCTCGTCGGGAAACTGCACCAGTGCGGCATCGATACCGTCGGCGCTGGTGCCTGACATCAGGCCCAGGTACAGGGGAGTGTTGGCGTCGACAGGTGTGCTCATGGCGCGCAAAAAAAAAGGACGCGGCAAGCTTGGGCTGCCGCGTCCTTGTTCGTCAACGCAGGTCTCAGCCGCGCTTGCGCCCGCGGGTCTGCGTGTCCTTGGCGCTGGCCACCTCCGTGGCCGCCTCGTCCCGACCGGTCGGCGCCGGGCTGGCGTCGGCGTAGATCAGCTTCTCCATGCCCTGGATGCGCGCCATCGCCGGCGCGGTCTGGGCGCGGAAGGCGGCCAGCTCGGCGCCCTTGAGCGGCTCCGGCGGCGGCATGGTCACCGTCAGCGGGTTGCGGTGCACGCCGTTGACGCGGAATTCGTAGTGCAGGTGCGGGCCGGTGGCCAGGCCGGTCGAGCCGACATAGCCGATCACCGTGCCCTGCGCCACGCGCTGGCCGGTGCGGATGTTCGCAAAGCGCGACATGTGCCCGTACAGGGTGGTGTGGCCACGACCGTGGTCGAGGATCACCACATTGCCGTAGCCGCGCTGCACGCCGGCGAACTGCACGCGCGCATCGCCGGCCGCCATGATCGGCGTGCCGGTGCGGGCGGCGTAGTCCACGCCCTTGTGCATGCGCATCTTGCCCAGCACCGGGTGCTTGCGCGCGCCGAAGGTCGAGCTCAGGCGCGCGAACGGGATCGGCATGCGGATGAAGCTCTTCTTCAGCGAGCGCCCATTGATGTCGTAGTACTCGGACTTGCCGTTGCGTTCGAAGCGGAAGCCCGAATAGGTCTTGCCGCCGGTGGTGAAGGTCGCCGCCAGGATCTTGCTGGTATCGACCTTTTCGCCCTCGCGCCAGGTCTCATCCATCACCACGCTGAAGCGGTCGCCCGGCTGCAGGTCCTTGGAGAAGTCGATGTCGTACTTGAAGATGTCGTCGGTCATGGTGGCGATCGCCGACGGTGACAGCCCGGCCCGGCGCGCTGCGGCATACAGCGAACTGGTGATCTCACCACTGGTGACCACCGTGCGCGTGGAGGTCTCGCGCTTGGTCACGGTCTCCTTGATGTTGTCGCCGGCCAGGCTCAGCTCGACCCGGTTCTCGCCGTCGCGGTCGAAGCGGATGCTGCGCAGGTCGCCGGACAGCGGCATGTCGAAGGCGATCTCGGCGCCCGGACGCAGCTTCGTCAGCGATTCGCGGGCACCGGGGTGGTCCAGGACGCGATGCAGGGTGGTCGCCGGAATGCCGGCCTGGTCGAACAGCTCGCTGAGGGTCTGGCCACGCTGTACGCGCAGGACCTGCCAGCTGTCACCGGGCACCTGCTGCTGGCGGGCCAGCGACAGCGGCGGCAAGGGCAGGGCCAGGCTGGTGTGGCTGTCGGCGTAGGGGGCGTCGATGGTGTGCGAGAAACCGGGGACGATCGTGGCGACCAGCGCACCGATGGTCGCAAACAGGCTGGCATGCATCCAGTGACGCCGGGTCCAGCGCTCATTGAAGGCGGCGGGAAGATGTTGCCTGAGCTTCCGATGCAGGGCGTTGTCGTGCAGGACGTGAAGGCGTTCCTGGAAGCGCTGCTTGCGTGCGCGCCCTTGTTCGGAGTTGTGCATCGGCGGTTTTTCCTGGCTGGCCCGGGAGCGCGGGCCTGAACGCCGGTTACCATAGACACCTGAGAAAAGCGCGTCAAACCCTTGTGCCCATTGGCTTTTGTGAAGCCAATCGGGTTAACTTGGCTTTAACACCCCCACACAAGAATCGGCGTTGCCGGGAGTAGTCACGTGTCCTCGATTGAAGAAGCCCTTTCCCTGATCGGCCGTGGTGCCGACGAGATCCTCAAGCTCGAGGATCTGCGTGCGCGCCTGCAGGAAGGCCGTCCGCTGCGGATCAAGGCTGGCTTCGACCCCACCGCGCCGGACCTGCATCTGGGTCATACGGTGCTGCTGAACAAGATGCGCCAGTTCCAGGACCTCGGTCATCAGGTCATCTTCCTGATCGGCGACTTCACCGGCATGATCGGCGACCCTTCGGGCAAGAGCCTGACCCGCAAGCCGCTCAGCCGCGAGGATGTGCTGGCCAATGCCCGCACCTACGAGGAACAGGTGTTCAAGGTGCTGGACCGCAGCCGTACCGAAGTCCGCTTCAATTCGGAGTGGTTCGGCAGCATGGGGGCGGCCGACATGATCCGCCTGGCCGGCCAGCACACCGTGGCACGCATGCTCGAGCGCGACGATTTCGCCAAGCGCTACGCCGCACAGCAGTCCATCGCCATCCACGAGTTCCTGTACCCGCTGGTGCAGGGCTACGACTCGGTCGCCCTGGAGGCGGACGTCGAACTGGGCGGTACCGACCAGAAGTTCAACCTGCTGATGGGTCGTGGCCTGCAGGAACACCACGGGCAGAAGCCCCAGGTGGTGTTGACCATGCCGCTGCTGGAAGGTCTGGATGGCGTCAACAAGATGTCCAAGTCGCTGGGCAACTACATCGGCATCAGCGAGCCGGCCATCGACATCGTCACCAAGACCATGAAGGTGGACGATGCCCTGATGTGGCGCTGGATCGAACTGCTGTCCTTCGATATCAGCCAGGCCGAGGCCGCGCAGCTGCGGGAGCAGGTGGCCAGCGGCGGTCTCAACCCGCGCGTGGTGAAGCTGCGCCTGGCGCGGGAGCTGGCAACCCGCTTCCACGACGCAGCCGCCGCCGAACAGGCCATTGCGGGCTGGGAAGCGGCGGTGACCGGACAGGGCGACATCACCCAGTTGCCGCTGCAGGACGTGGCGATTCCGGCCGAAGGCCTGCGCATCGCGGCGCTGCTGACCGCTGCCGGGCTGACCCCGAGCAACTCCGAAGCCAACCGCAAGCTCAAGGAGCGCGCCGTCAAGGTGGATGGCGAGGTCGTGGAAGATGGTCAGCAGGTGCTGCAGCCGGGCTTCGAAGGCCTGCTGCAGGTCGGCAAGCGCACATTCGCCCGTGTGCGCCTGATCGCGGCCTGAGACCTGTCGGACAAGCGCCGGGCACACGCCCGGCCGCTCGTGGCGCCGTTCATCGGGCGCCTGTCGGATGAACGGTGCCAACATCCGATGAAAAAAGTCGCCACACCCCCTTCACAAATGGGGCGAACAGGGACATACTTTCCCTCCCCCGTCGCAGGGGCCGCCAACAAGGGGCTTGAGCGACACCAGGGCGCCCACCACCCCGAACGAGATGATCGAACGAAGGTGTTGACGGACTGAAAAAGTCTGGCATAATGGGCGGCTCGCTACGAAGGAAACTTCGCAGCACACGGGAACGGCGCTGAGGCCACTTCCCCGGATCTTTGAAAGTATGCGCAGGTATCTTGTGAAGGCGCCTGCAGGAAGGATGATTGTCCATCTTGCAGACGTTTGATCAAGCAACTATTAATTGTTTTAAAGCAAGCGATACGTTGCCGGAATCATTCATCTGCAGCTTTAAATTTTTGCCTTCGGGCAATGTAGTTTTAAGTGAAGAGTTTGATCCTGGCTCAGAGTGAACGCTGGCGGTAGGCCTAACACATGCAAGTCGAACGGCAGCACAGAGGAGCTTGCTCCTTGGGTGGCGAGTGGC